>NZ_JAMHGA010000034.1 GCF_023660105.1 Desulfovibrio aminophilus
ATACTGCGATCTTAATCGTGGGAAAGTAGGTCGTCGCCAAGACAATTTCTTCCAAAAAGGCCCCTCCAAAAGAGGGGCCTTTTTGCTTTCCATAACCTTATCGTTGACCAGGATGACGCTTCGAAGCCCCACGGTTCCCATCCTCGCGGCATTGCCCTATAATCCTCACATGAACCGCTTGCCGCTCTTGAGGATTTTCCTGCTGCTCCTGGTGGTTTCGCTGCGCCCGGACATCCTCCTCGCCCTGCGGTTCGACTCCCTGCCCATCGACTGCACGGGCAACGAACTCTGCTTCATCCAGAACTATTTCGATCGCGAGCCCGGCTCCTTCGCCCGGGACCACGCCTGCGGCTTCCTCTCCTACGACGGCCACGAGGGCACGGATTTCCGGGTCGCCCGCGCGGACATGGAGCGCGGCGTGCCGGTGCTGGCCGTGGCCGACGGCGTGGTGCGCGCGGTGCGCGACGGCATGTCCGACGGCGAGATGCTCCGGCGCGGCAAGGCGGGCCTGCGCGGCCGGGAGGCGGGCAACGCCGTGGCCGTGGCCCACGGCGACGGCTTCGAGACCCAGTACAGCCATCTGCGCCAGGGCAGCGTGCGGGTGAAACCCGGCGAACACGTGCGTGCCGGGCAGGTCCTGGGGCTGGTGGGCGAGTCCGGCATGGCCGAGTTCCCGCATGTGGAATTCCTGGTCCGGCGGGGCCGCACGGCGTTTTGCCCCTTCGTGGGGCCGGACGCGGGCCCCGGCTGCGGGGTCAAGGGCTCGCCGCTCTGGAGCGAGGAGCGGCTGACCGTCGCGCCCCTGGCCTACAAGCCCACCGGGCTGCTCCGCGCGGGCTTCGTGGCCAAGGCCCCGGGCTCGATCAACCATTTCCTGGACAAGGCGCTGCTCCCGGCGCGCGGGGGCGATCCCGAGGCCCTGCTTTTCTGCGTGGCCGTGTTCGGCACGCGCACGGGCGATGCGGTCACGATGCGCCTGCTCGGGCCGGACGGCGCGGTGCTGGCGCGGGAGGCGCGGAATTGCGAACGCACCCAGGCCCAGAGCATGTTCTACATCGGCCGCAAACGGAACAACCAATGGCCCGCCGGGACCTATCGCGGCGAGTTCCTGCTCCAACGGCCCGGCGATCCCGGCGAAGGCGGCACGCTGCGCCTGTCCCGCGAGATCGTCCTGCCCTGAGGAGCTCGTGACCTTCTCACGGCATTGTTTTCCCAACGCTGCGGCTGGTCATGGCATTGTGAGAGGAGGTCGGCTCAGGTCTTGGGCGGCGTCATTTTCCAGCGGATGAGCGCCTTGACGCCCTCCATGGAGAGAAAGACCAGGGCGCTGAAGATGAGGATCAGGTCCAGGTCCGCCATGGTCGGCAGGGCGATGCCGAAGGCGTCGCGCACCGCCGGAATCTGGATGAGCGCCACCACGAGGACGATTTCCCAGCCGATGGCCAGCAGCAGCCACTTGTGCGGCGGGGCCGCGAGGAAGCCGTGGCGCATGGAGCGGAAGTTCAGGGCGATGACCAGCTCCACGATGGTGAAGAGGAAGAACATCTCGGTGCGGGCGTGGGTGATGTCCCGCATGTCATGGAAGAAGAGGAAGAGAAAGAACGGGATTTCGATGCCCAGGGCCAGGGCCGCGAAGGCCTTCACGTCCCAGGAGAAGACGCTCTCCTTGGGGTCGCGCGGCGGGCGCTCCATGAGGTCCGGGTCCGGCGGGGCCACGCCCAGGGCCAGGGCGGGCAGCCCGTCCGTGGCCAAGTTGATGTACAGGATCGCCGCCGGGAGCAGGGGCAGATGGTCCGGGCCGAGAACCAGGACCGCGCCGCCGATGACCGCCACCTCGGTGATATTGCAGCGCAGAAGGTACGTCAGGTACTTTTTGATGTTGTCGTAGATCCAGCGGCCCAGCTCGATGGCCGCGACGATGGAGGCGAAGTTGTCGTCCAGGAGCACCATGTCGGCGGCCTCCCTGGCCACCTCGGCGCCCGAGAGGCCCATGGCCACGCCGATGTCCGCGTGCTTCAGGGCCGGGGCGTCGTTGACCCCGTCGCCGGTCATGGCCACGACCTGCCCCTTGGCCTTCCAGGCCTTGACGATCTTGAGCTTGTCCAGGGGTGAGACGCGGGCGTAGACCGAGACCTTCTCGACCACGGCGGCCAGCTCCTCCTGACCCATGCGCTCCAGCTCGTTGCCGTCGAGCACGCGGTCGCCGTCGCGGAAGATGCCCACCTCGCGGGCCACGGCCAGGGCGGTGAGCCGGTGGTCGCCGGTGATCATCACCGGTCGGATGTGGACCCGGCGGCAGACCGCCACGGCCTCGACCGCCTCGGGCCGCGGCGGGTCCATCATGCCCGCCAGCCCCAGGAAGACCATGTCCCGCTCGATATCCTCCTCGGTGCAGGCGTCATGGTCCGGGGTTTCCCGACAGGCCAGGGCCAGCACGCGCAGGCCCGAGAGGGCCATGTCCTCGGCGGCCTTGAGAAACGAGGCCCGCGGTCCGGTCGTCAGGGGTTCGCGGCGAACGCCGCGCAGCACGTGAGCGCAGCGTTCGAGCACCACTTCGGGGGCGCCCTTCATGAAGGCCCGGCGGCCGCCCCCGGGCATGTCGTGCAGGGTGGTCATGCGCTTGCGCTCGGAACTGAAGGGCAGTTCCTCCACGCGCGGGTGGTCCGCGCGGGTCCGGTCCTTGGGCAGGCCCGCCTTGACCGCCGCCACCACCAGGGCGGCCTCGGTGGGATCGCCCGTGATGGCCCATGTCCCGTCGCGCTCCTCGATGTCCGCGTCGTTGCAGAGCAGGCCGCCGAGCAGAAGCAGGCGCAACGCCTTCGAGCCCTCCGCTCCCCGGAGCCCGTCCTCGGGGCGGTAGCCGACCCCGGCCACGTCCACCGGGCCGTCGGGCGTGTGCAGGCGGCGCACGGTCATCTCGCCCCGGGTCAGGGTGCCGGTCTTGTCCGTGCAGATGACCGTGGTGCAGCCCAGGGTCTCCACGGCGGGCATCTTGCGCACCAGGGCGTTTTGTTTGGCCATTCGGCGCATGCCGATGGCCAGGGCTCCGGTGACGATGGCGGCCAGGGCCTCGGGGACGGCGGCCACGGCCAGGGAAATGGCGAACATGGCCACGGTGACGATGAACGCGAAATCCAGGCCGCCTTTCAGGGCCTCGCGCGCGATGCTCACCCCGGCCACCAAGGCGCAGATGGACAGGGCGATGATGCCGAGCCACCTGCCGATCTCCTCGGTGCGTTTTTCCAGGGGAGTCTTCTCGGCCTCGACCGTCGCGACCTCCCGGGCTATGGCGCCGAAGGCCGTGTTCATGCCCGTCTCCACCACCAGGGCCCGGCCGCGTCCGTAGGTCACGCTGGTTCCGGCCAGGACCATGTTCCGGCGATCTCCGATGCGCGCGGCCTCGGGCAACGGCGCGGCGTTCTTGCCCACGGGAGCGGATTCCCCGGTGAGCGCGGCCTCGTCGCAGCGCAAGCCATGCGCTTCCAGTATCCGGGAGTCGGCGGGGATTCGGTCCCCGGCCTTCAGGAGCAGGATGTCACCGGGCACGAGAGCGCGGGAGTCGACTTCCACCTCGCGGCCGCCGCGCAGTGTGGCGATGGTCGGCGAGAGCATGCCCTTGAGCGCCTCCAGGGCCTTTTCCGCCCGGTACTCCTGGGTGAAGCCGAGCACGGCGCAGGAGAGCACGATGACGCCGATGATGGCCGCGTCCGCCACCTCGCCCACCAGGGCCGAGAGGATGATGGCCGCCATGAGGATGACCATGAGGGTGTTCTTGAACTGGCCGAGGAACAGGGCCAGGGGGGCGGCGCGTTCGGCCCGCGCCGGTTCATTGGGGCCGGATGCCGCCAGGCGTACCGCCGCCTCCCCGGGGGACAGCCCGAGCGAGGGGTCCACGGAGAGCCTGCCGAGGGCGGCCTCCACATCGAGGGAATGCCAGGGAATCCGCGACATGGTCCCAAGATATATCCGGGAGAGGAGGAGGCGTCCAGGAGCGGTTCGACAGTGGAACCGTCGCTGGGGACGGCTCCCGTCAGGGCAGGGCGCGTTCCGGCAGGCGGCCCTCGGCCAGGGTTTCGGCCCGCTGCTTGAGGGCCTGGTTCATGGCCCGGTACGCGCCCATGACCTCGGACTGGAGCATGCGGATGAACACCGGCACGAGCATGCCGCCGAAGGTCTCGCCGTGCACGAAGCGGGTCTTGTTGGGGGCCAGGGGCTCGACGATGAAGAAATGCTCGATGTCCATGAGCAGGGGCACGAGCAGGCTGCCGATCCAGCGCAGCTCGTAGTCCGGCTCCACCTGCACCAGGGTGGCCGTGGCCTTCATGCCGATGCCCGAGGGCGTGCTGAAGGCCAGCCGGAGCTTGCCGCCGACCCGGAGTTCGCCCTGGGCCTCGCGGATGAAGGGATTCCACTCCGGGAACATGGGGAAGTCCGTGAGCACGCGCCAGACGAGGCTCGGCGCGGCGTGGATCTCGTTTTCCGTGATGAGCGCGCGGGGCATGCCGCCTCCTTGTCCGGTTTCAGGCCACCAGGGTCAGGCTCTGGCCCGTGAGCCCGCGCAGGACCCCGGCCGAGACGCTGCCCAGCAGAAAACGCCGCAGGCCGCTTTGGCCCCTGCGGCCCATGATGATCTTGCCGACCTCCTCGCGCAGGGCCAGGTCGAGGATGTCCCGGGCCGTGCCCTTGGCCCCCCGGACCAGGAGCAGGGGCACGTCCTCGTCCAGACCAGCCAGGCCCTTGGCCTCGCGCCAGCGCTTCTCCGCGTCGCCGGAGCCGTTTTCCAGGATGTGCGCGAAGGTCAGGCGGCATCCCGGGGCGCCGTAGTAGGCGTGGACCACGTAGCGCAGGGCCAGCAGCGAGGTGGGCGAGAAGTCGAAGGGCACCAGGATGCGGTCCTGGGCCGGGTGCGGGCCGATGACCCCGCTGATGCCGTCGTGGGCCAGGAGCACGCGTTCGGTCCAGGCGGCTCCCGGGTCCCGGCAGAGCAAAACCACGCCGAAGCCCCCGGCTTCGGCCTCGTCCAGGATGAGGTTTTCCGGTCCGCCGCGCAGGGTGCGATCCTTGAAGCGCAGGCGTCCGGGGTCGAAGCCGAGCCGGCGCCAGGCCTCGCGGGCCCATTGGCGGAAGGAGTCCCGGGCCAGGGCGAAGGCCACGTCGCCGCCCTCGGGGTGGAGGAAGAGCAGGGTGGCCGTGAGGTCGTCCCGGGCCGGGATGCGTTCGCGCCAGTAGGACCGCAGCAGTTCCAGATCCGCGATGGAGGTCACGGCCACCAGGGTCCTGAAGGCGTTGCGGTTGAGGAAGGAGTATTCCAGGTCCACGCGCTTGCGTTGCGGCTCGGGGCGGCGCACGCAGTTGAGGCCCTTGTCCAGGACGATGCGCTTGAGGCACTCGAAGCAGTCGATGCAGGCGTTCACGGGCACGCCTTCGCGGGCCTTGCGCGGCCATTCGCCGTCGGCCAGGAGGGGGCGGCCCAGGCCGATGAGGTCGGCCTCGCCCGCGGCCAGGATGCGCCCGGCCAGGGCCGGGGTGAGGATTTTCCCGGCCGTGATCACCGGGACCCTGACCCGGGCCTTGAGCGCGGCCGAGTCCTCGCGCAGGTAGCCGGGCCGCGCCGTGCGCCGCCGCACCTCGGGATTGAAGATGGAGTTGTACGTCCCGGCCGAGACCGAGAAGTAGGACGCGCCCTCCTTTTCCAGCATGGCCGCGAAGTCCAGGGCCTCGGGCAGGTCCACGCCGTCGGGGGTCCACTCCCGGGTGAGCAGGCGGAAGCCCACGGGGAAGTCCGGAGGCACGGCGGCGCGCACGGCCCGGAAAACCTCAAGGGGAAAGGACGCCCGCCGGACCAGGGGCAGGACGCCGCCATAGGCCGGGCGGTTGGTGTAGGCCGAGAGGAACTGGGTCAGGAGGTAGCCGGTGGCCCCGTGCAGCTCGATCATCTCGAACCCGGCGGCCACGGCCCGGGCGGCGGCCCCGGCGAAGGCCCGGATCACCGCCGCCCGCTGTTCCCGGCTCATGCCCGACTGCCAGGAGGCGGCCTTGCGCATGACCATCCAGGTCAGGCCGAAGCGCTCCTCCAGGGGGAAGCTCTCCATGAAGGCCTTGAGCGAGGCCACGTCGAAGGCCAGATGCGAGGCGTCCATGGGCGCGGGCATGAGCGGCAGCTCGGTGCGGGCGAAGCGCCCGGCGTGGTTCAGCTGGGCGCAGGCCACGGCCCCGGCGTCGCGGATGACCTTGGCCAGGCGGGCCATGCCGGGCAGGAACTCGTCGTTGTCCAGGCGCAGGTTGTTGGGCGCGGTGACGCCGTCGCGGGCCACGGCCACGTTGCCCACCACCACCAGGCCCACGCCGCTTCCGGCCAGACGCCAGTAATGCTCCAGGAGCAGGGGGCTGACGTGGCCGTCGGGGTAGGCGTAGCCCGTGAACAGGGGCAGGGCCGCCAGGCGGTTCTTGAGCCGCCGCCCGGCGAACGAGCAGGGCTCGAAGAGGAGCGCCGCGCCGCCGGCTGGGCTGTCCGAGGCCGATCCGGTCATCCTTCCCACCCGTGCAAGGGTTTGAATCCGTGAGGAATCCTAGCAGGAGGCGGGCCGCTGGTCCAGGCCCGGGCCTGTCCCGGCGATTGCCTCCGGCGCGGCATCGGTGTTAGGGAACGCGGGACGGATTATCATTGCCCGGCCGCTCCAGTTCGGCCAGGATCGCCGGGAACGCACGGAAAGCCCATGATGACCGAACGAATGCCCACTTTCTTCGCCCCGGCGGAGCGCGCGGACCGGGACACGATCCTCCAGCAGGCGCGCGCCTTCATGGAGACGCACTGCGACAAGCTCATGCACGCGGTGCCGATCATGATCCTGGTGGTCAACGGACAGCGGCAGGCCATCTTCGCCAACACCACCTGCCTGGATCTGTTCGGGCTCAAGCCGGAGGACGCCCTGGGCATGCGGCCCGGCGACCTGTTCGGCTGCGTCCACTCCCGGGAGACCGAGGGCGGCTGCGGCACCACGGAATACTGCACCAACTGCGGCGCTGTGCGGGCCATGCTCGCCGGACTGGCCGGGACGCGGGCCCACCAGCAGTGCCGCATGCTGCGCCAGGACGCGGGACACACCGAGGCCCTGGAGCTGGACGTGACCGTGGACCCCTATGAGCTGGAGGGCGAGCAGTTCGCGGTGCTCTCCATCAAGGACGTGAGCCACGAGGCCCGGCGGCGGGTGCTGGAGCGCCTGTTCTTCCACGACGTGCTCAACGTGGTGGGCGGGGTGCGCGGCCTGGCCGAGGTCCTGCGCGGCGAGGCCCCGGAGAGCCTGGGCCGGATTTCCGGCATCCTCTTCGAGTCCCTGGACTACCTGGCCGACGAGATTTTGAGTCAGAAGGACCTCATCGCGGCCGAGAACAACGAATTGCAGCCCCGCCCGGCGGACCTGCGCGCCCTGGAGTTCCTCCTGGAGACGGGCGACGCCTTCGCCAAGGGCCCGGCCGCCAAGGGCGTGACCGTGGCCGTGGCCCCGGAGGCCAGGGACTTCGCCCTGCGCGCCGATCCTCTGCTTCTGCGGCGGGTCGTCGGCAACATGATCAAGAACGCCATCGAGGCCTCCCGGCCGGGGCAGACCGTGCTCCTGGGCTGCCGCGTGGAGGACGGTGAGGGCGTGTTCTGGGTGCGCAACGAGGCGGTCATGCCCCGCGAGGTGCGCCTGCAGATCTTCAACCGCTCCTTCTCCACCAAGGGCCAGGGGCGGGGTTTGGGCACCTACAGCATCCTGCTCATCACGGAGCGCTACCTGCGCGGCCGGGCGGAGTTCTCCTCCCGGAAGGGCGAGGGCACCATGTTCCGCGTCGTCTTGCCGCTGGCCTGACCCGGTTCGGCCGCGTACACCAACACGGAGGACATCATGTTCAATCCCAAGGAATGCATTCTCTACAGCGGCGGCGCCGGCGGCGCCGAAGCCGAGTTCGGGGCCCTGGCCGAGCGCTACGGCCTGCAGGAGGTCCACTTCAGCTTCGAGGGCCACCAGGCCGCCCGGACGCGCGGCCTGCGCGTGCTCACCAGCGAGGAGCTGGCGCTCAAGGACGTGAGCCTGGGCTACGTCTCCAAGCTCATGAGCCGCACCTTCAGCAGCGCGCCCAAGTTCCGCGCCGTGCTCCAGAGCATCTGCTGGCAGGTGAGCAGCGGCCACGAGGTCTTCGTGGTCGGCTCCATCCTGCCCGACGGCACGGTCAAGGGCGGCACGGGCTGGGGCGCGGAGTACTCCAAGATCTGCAACAAGCCCCTGTACGTCTTCGACCAGGAGCGCAAGGGCTGGTTCCAGTGGGTGGATACGGAATGGCGCGCCGCCGTGGACCCGATCATCGGGCACCACCACTTCACCGGCACGGGTACGCGCTTCCTGACGGACGAGGGCCGCGAGGCCATCGCCGGGCTGTTCGCCCGCAGCTTCAGCCGCTAGACGGTCAGCACGGTCCAGCCGCCCTGGAGCATGCGGGTGAGTTCCTCGCCCGCGTACAGGACCCGGAATCCCAGGTCCTCCAGGGCGGCGGCCGCGCCGTAGCGGTCCGCGCAGGCCTTGCAGGCCAGCAGCTCCACCCCGGCGGCGCGGAGATCCTCGATGTCCGGGCGCAGTCCCGGGTCCTCGGCCAGCAGCTTGGCCGTGGGACCCCAGACCAGAAGCCGCACGGAATCCCACCAGCCCTTGATCAGCGAGTTGGCCCCGTACATGAAGACCATGTTGCGGGCCACCTCGTGGTCGGGACTGGTCCAAACCAGACAGAGCGCGCGCATGCTGCGTCCTCCTTCTTGCGGCGGGTGAGCGTGGACGGCCTTCTAGTAGACCAGTCGTCTACAGTACGTCAAGCGGCATTCGCCCGGCGGGGCCGGCTGGCCCGGGCCGCTCAGTCCACGACGCCGCGCAGCCGCAGGCCGTGGAGCAGGCCGAAGCAGCCCGCCAGCATCATGTCCCCGCCCGGGGCCGGGAAGCTCACGCCGTAGGGCGCGAGCTGGTCGCGTTGCGGGCCCAGGACGAAGGTGGGGGCGAAGTCCCCGGCCGAGCGCGGCGGGTCCAGGCGCAGGCAGCCGTGGCCGCCGGTGTCGAAGACCTCCTCCGATTCCAGGATTCCCGCGCGGAAGCGCTGGAGGTGGTCCCAGAGGACCGGGGCCTCGATCATGCCGGTGTGGTGCTCGTAGACGCCGAGGATGCGGTCCCGGTGGACCAGGAAGGCCACGGTGTGGCCGTTGCCCACGTTGATCACCAGCACGCCGCGTTCCCCGGACAGGGAGCGCAGGTCGTCGTCGAACAGGGCCCCGAGCACGGCGGCCGCGCCGGTGTCGGCCACGGGGCCGCCGCCCATGCCGGCCTGGAGGTCGGCCAGGCGGGTCATCTCCGGCGGCGGCGTGTCGAAGATGAGGGCCTCGGGGCGTCCCTCGGATTCGAGCAGGAGGCGCTCCCAGAGCCGGAAGCGGCCCCGGCGGTTGCTTCCCGGGCCGCCGGGATGGAAGCCGTGGTCCTGGGCCGCGGCCGCGATCCGCTCCGGCCAGGGCAGCCCGGCGGCGTCCAGCAGACGGCGCCAGAAGTTCGGGTCGAAGTCCGTGAGGAGCAGGGGCTCGTGGTCCGGGGGGCATTCCTCGCCGAGGACCACGCCCATTTTTTCGATGCGGGTCAGGTCGTCGCCCAGGGAGTGGGCCGCGTTGCGCGTGGCCGCGGCCTTCAGGCCGAGCTTGAGGTGCTCGCGCAGCGCGCCGCCGAAGCCGCCGCCCATGTTCCGGCCGTGGAGCCAGACGTGGCGGCCCGCCGCCGACAGGGCCCGCAGCCGCGCGGCCACGGCCCGCGCCGGGGCCGGGAGCACGAACTTGGGGCAGTTCTCCAGCTTCAGCCCAGGCTGATGGAAGAAGACGTCCTGGGTGCCGCTGCCGATGTCGAGAATGAGCGTGCCGGGCAAGGTGGCCTCCGCGTGTTCAGTCCTGGCCGATCTCCTTCCAGAGCATTTCCATGATGTCCTTCTTGATGGCCGTGAAGCGGGGCGAGAGCGTGACCGTGTGGTCGCGGGGACGCTCGATGTCCACCGGCAGCTCGGCCAGGATGCGCCCCGGGCGGCGGGACATGATGAAGATGCGGTCGGCCAGGAGAATGGCCTCGTCGATGTCGTGGGTGATGAACAGGATCGTGGTCTTGTGCTTCTGCCAGACCCGCAGCAGCAGGTCCTGGAGCAGGAGCCGGGTCTGGGCGTCCAGGGCCCCGAAGGGCTCGTCCATGAGCAGCATCTCCGGCCGGTTGGCCAGCACGCGGGCGATGGCCACGCGCTGCTTCATGCCGCCGGAGAGCTGGCCGGGCAGGGCGTTCTCGAAGTCCGCCAAGCCCACCAGATCAAGGTAACGCCGGGCGCGCTCCTGGCGTTCGGCCGGGGGCATGCCCTTCATGCGCAGGCCGAACTCCACGTTCTTGCGCACCGAGAGCCAGGGAAACAGGGTGTAGGACTGGAAGACCATGCCCCGGTCCGCGCCCGGGCCGGTGATCTCCCTGCCGTTGAGCACGGCCCGGCCGGTTCCGGTCCGCTCCAGCCCGGCCACGATGTTCAGCAGGGTGGACTTGCCGCAGCCGCTGGGCCCGACCACCACGGCCAGTTCGCCCGGGGCCACGTTCAGGCTCACGTCTTCCAGGGCGACCACCTCCTCGCCCCCCAGGCGGAAGCGCTTGCCGATGCCGGTGAGTTCCAGGGTCATCTGCCGCCCGCCTTTTCGCTCCAGGGCACCGCCAGCCGGGTGAGCCGCTTGAAGGCGAAGTCCGTTGCCAGGCCGAGCAGGCCGATGGCCATGAGCCCGGCGAAGATCCGGTCGATGGCCAGGAAGCGTTGGGACTTGAGGATCATGTAGCCCAGGCCGGAGTTGGCGGCCACCAGTTCGGCCACCACGAGGTAGGTCCAGGCCCAGCCCACGGTGATGCGCAGGTCGTCCATGATGCCGGGCAGGGCCCCGGGCAGGAGCACCAGGGCGTAGGTCTGGGTCCGGCTCGCGCCCAGGGTGGCGGCGGCGCGGCAGAGGTCCCGGGGCACGGCGGCCACGGAGTCGGCCACCATGAGCACGAGCTGGAAGAAGGTGCCCAGGAAGATGACCGCGAACTTCTGGCCGTCGCCGATGCCGAAGTAGAGCAGGGTCAGGGGCACCAGGGCCACCACCGGCAGGTAGCGGGCGAACTCCATGAGCGGGCCCAGGACCAGCCCGGCCCGGCGCGAGGTGGCCACCAGCACGCCCAGGGGAATGGACACGGCGGCCGCCAGGGCCCAGCCGACCATGACCCGGTAGGTGCTGTCCCAGACGTACTGCCAGAGGATGCCCTCGCGCTGCATCTCCACGAAGGCCCAGAGCACGGCGTGCGGCTTGGGCAGGAAGAGGTCCTTGACCGCCCCGGAGTAGGCTGCGGCGCACCAGATTCCCAGCAGGACCCCGAAGGTCCCCGCCACGATGCCGGTGCGCCCGGCGAACCGCCCCAGGGCCGGGGCGCTTCCGCTCATGCTACTTGGCGGCCTCGGTCACGGCCTTGTCCGAGATGAGCCCGTCCACGTCCAGGGTCTTGGAGATGATGCCCTTAGCCTGCCAGAAGGCTCCGGCGCGGGCCGCCACCTCGAAGATGTTCCCGGGCTTCCTGCGGTCGAAGAAGTCCAGGTTCTCGGTCTTGCCGAAGAAGCGCACGCCCTTGGCCATGTCGGCCATCTCCTCGGTCTTGAGGCCCATGGCCTTGGCCATGAGGGCGTTGCCCGCGTCCGGGTTGGCCTTGTACCAGGCCACGGCCTCGTTCCAGGACTTGGCCAGGGCCGCGTCGGCGCCGGGATTCTTTTCGACCGCCTCCTTGCGCAGCACGAGCACGTCCACGATGGTCCGGGGGAAGTCCCTGCTCGTGACCAGCACGTGGCCGCCCTTGCGCTCCGAGGCCTTGGTCAGCCAGGGCTCCCAGGTCACGGCCGCGTCCAGGCGCTCGGCCACGAAGGCCGCGCCCGCGTCGCTGGCGGCCATCTCCTGGATGGTCAGGGCGTTTTCGGCCACGCCCGCCTTTTTCAGCGCGGTGAGGAAGAAGAAATAGGAGGTGGTGGACTTGTCCAGACCCACGGTCTTGCCCTTGAGGTCGGCCAGGGTCTTGATCGCGCCGGAGGCCACGATGCCGTCGCCGCCCGCGGACTCGTCCATGGCGCAGACCACCATCTCGGGCGTGCCCTTGGCGTAGTGGATGACCTCGCGGTCGAGCACGTTGCCCACGCCGTCGATGGAGCCCGAGGCCATGGCCGCCGCGTACTGCGACTCGTCCTCGATGACGGTCAGCTCCACGTTCAGGCCGTTGTTCTGGAAGATGCCCTGCTCCTTGGCGATGTACAGGGGGCCGTAGCCCACCCAGGTGGCGTGGGCGATCTTCAGGGACGCCTCCGCCAGGGCGGGGGCGGCCCAGAGACAGGCCAGGGCCAGGACGATCAGGGCGTGCGCCGCGCGTTTCATGAGAACCTCCCGGATTGACGAAAAAGGGTTTGCCGCTTGGATGTAGCGGGAAAGTCGGCTTCGGACAAGGGCCGCGTTCAGTGCAGGCGGCCGCCGAGAGGGGCGTCGCGTTCCGGCTCCGCCAGGACCACCCGGCCCTGGGCGTCCTTCACCCCCAGCACGAGGACTTCGCTCATGAAGTCCGCCACCTGGCGCGGGGGGAAGTTGACCACGGCCAGCACGAGCCTGCCCGCCAGGTCCTCCAGCTGGTAGAGGTCCGTGATCTGGGCGCTGGACTTCTTCACGCCCAGCTCCGGGCCGAAGTCGATCCACAGGCGGTAGGCGGGCCTGCGGGCCTTGGGAAATTCCTCGGCGCGCAGGACCAGGCCCACGCGCACGTCCACCTTGAGAAAGTCCTCGAATGCGATCTGTTCCATGCCTGTCCTCGCTTGCGCATTCCTATAACGGCCGGAGGCCCGGGGCAACCCGCGTCTTGACCCCGGCGCGGCCTTGCCGCACAACACGAATCATGCGCCTGCTGCTCGTCCCCCTCGCGTTCATCCTTCTGGTGGTGGGGCTGACCTATGCCCTGTTCCTGCTGGAGAACCTGCGCTCCGGGCATCTGGCCCGGATGCGCCGCCAGCCTGGGGGCGCGCTCCGGCCGCTGCTGCGCGGGGTGTCCGCGGCCCTGGCCGAGCAGATTCTGCTCGTCGGCAGCTATCCCCTGGGCTGGCTGCCCCCCCGTGAGCGGCGCGCCGGGGGACCGGTGGTGCTCCTGGTCCACGGGCTGTACCACAACCGCGCGGCCTGGATTCTCTTCCGCCGCCGCCTGGCCCGCGCGGGCTATGCGAACGCCCGCTTTTTTTCCTACAGTTCCTTCACCCGGGACTTCGACGGCCTGCGCCGCGAGTTGAGCGAGCGCATCCTGGACCTCGCCGCCGAGGGCGACGCGCCCGTGGCTCTGATCGGCCACAGCCTGGGCGGTCTGCTCCTGCGCGCGGCGGTCTGCGACGAACGCCTGCGCGGCCGGGCGGCCTGTCTCCTGACCCTGGGCTCGCCCCACCGGGGAAGCTCCCTGGCGCACTTGGCCCTGGGCGGCCTGGGCCGGAGCCTGCGGCCCGGAACCCCGCTCATGCGCGGCCTGGCCGTGCTCCGCGAGCCCGCCGATCTGCCCCGCCTGGCCCTGGTCTCGCCGGTGGACAACATGGTCCTGCCCGCCGAAAACCTGCTCCCGCCGCCCGGCTGGGAGGTGCGGGAGGTCGCGCCCATGAGCCACGTGGCCATGCTCTACCATCCCGAACCGGCCGAACTGGCCGTGGATTTCCTGAAACGGAGCCTGCCGACCGTCCGCTAGAGTTCGACCATGGAGCCCAGTTCCACGGTGCGCGACGGCGGGATGCCGAAGAAGGTGGTCGGCCGTCCGGCGTTGCGGGACATGAAGGCGAACAGGCGCTTGCGCCATTCACGCATGCGGGCCGGACCCGAGGGCAGGATGGTTTCGTGCCCGAGGAAGAAGGTGGTGACGGCCGGATCGGCCGAGACGCCCCGTTCCCTGGCCAAGCGCAGGACCTCCGGCACGTGCGGGGTTTCCATGAAGCCGTACCGGGCGATGATCCGGTAGAAGCCGTGGCCCAGGGGCGTTATTCCGACGCGTTCTGATTCCGGCACCGTGGGCGCGTTGGCCGAGCGGATGGTCAGCAGGAGCACGGTTTCGTGCAGCGCCTTGTTGTGTTTGAAATGGTGCAGCAGGGTCACGGGCGTTCCCTGGTCGTTGAGGGTCATGAACACGGCCGTGCCGGGCACGCGATGAGGCTTGAAGGTGCCCACGTCGCCGATGAAGATGTCGATGGGCAGACGGCTGGCCTTGGACTTGGCCGCCAGTTCCGAGCGGCCGCGCTTCCAGGTGCTCATGAGCAGACTGATGCAGAGGGCGATGGTCAGGGTGATCCAGCCGCCGTCCACCAGTTTGAGCAGGTTGGCGCCCAGGAAGGATCCGTCGAAGAGGAGGAACAGGGCCACCAGCAGCGCCGCCTTGTATGGTTTCCAGCGCCAGCGCCCCGTTGAAACCAGGAAATAGGCGATGGACGTGATGGTCATGGTGGCCGTGACCGCAATGCCGTATGCCCCGGCCAGGCGCGAGGACTCCCGGAAGAAGAGCACCAGCCCCAGGCAGCCGAACATGATCGCGTAGTTGACCACGGGAATGTATATCTGGCCGCGCTCCTGGCCCGAGGTGTGCACGATGCGCATGCGCGGGCAGTAGCCGAGCTGGATGGCCTGTTGGGTCAGGGAGAAGGCTCCGGAGATCATCGCCTGGGAGGCGATGATCGTGGCCACGGTCGCCAGCGCCACCAGAGGATAGAGCAGGGCGGTCGGAGCCATGAGGAAGAAGGGGTTTGCCGCCGCCGATGGCGAGGTCAGGAGCAGCGCCCCCTGGCCGAAGTAGTTCAGCAGGAGCGCGGGCAGAACAAGGCCGCTCCAGGACAGGCGGATGGCCCTGCGGCCGAAATGCCCCATGTCCGCGTAGAGAGCCTCGCAGCCGGTGATGCAGAGCACCACCGAGCCGAGGACCACCATGCCGTGCAGCCCGTTGTCCCGGAAGAAGCGGGCCGCGTGCAGAGGGTTCACCGCCTCGAGAATGAGGGGGGCCTGACAAATGTGCAGCAGCCCGAGCCCCCCGATGGTCAGGAACCAGAGAATCATGACCGGACCGAACAGGCTGCCGATGCGGCCGGTGCCGTGTTTCTGGATCAGGAACAGGCCGAGCAGAATGACGCAGGCGACCGGCAGGATCGCGGGCTCCAGGGCGGAGGTGGCCACGGAGAGGCCCTCCACGGCCGAGAGAACGGACACGGCCGGGGTGATGATGCCCTCGCCGTAGAGCAGGGCCGAGCCGAACACCGCCGCCAGCACGATGGCCGCGCGCACCTTGGGCCCCAGGTCGTCGCCCGGAGAGCCGCGCGACGGGAGCAGGGCCAGGAGGGCGAAGATGCCGCCCTCGCCGTGGTTGTCGGCGCGCAGGATGAAAGTCACGTATTTCATCCCCACCACGATGAGCAGGGACCAGAAGATGAGCGAGAGCACGCCCAGGACGTTGGCCTCGCTGAGCGCGACGGCATGCAGGCCGTGGAAGCATTCGCGCACGGCGTACAGGGGGCTCGTGCCGATGTCTCCGAAGACCACGCCCAGGGCCCCGAGGGCCAGGGCCGTCATGCGTGAGCCGCTTCGATCATCCATGCCGTTTGAAGGTGGTGGGCCAGGGCACGGTCTTGTTCGACCCCGGGCTTTTCAAGGAGGTCTTGCAGGGCGCGAGGATCTGCTGGGCCAGGCGGGACAGGAAGCGGGACTCCTGGATGGTCAGCCCCTTGAACTGCACCCCGGCCAGGCTCCGGCCCTCGCGTCCGGGATCGGTGGCGGTCCAGCGGATGGTGGCCGCCAGGGGCATGCGCCCCTCGTCCGGGAAGATGAGCTCGAGCTTCACGAGCTTGTCCTTGGCCGCCTCGCCGCTCAGGGAGAGCAGGGCTCCGCCGCCCGAGATGTCCAGCAGCTCGGCCTCCTCCCGTCCGCTCACGGCCACCGTCAGCCCGTCCTCCGGGCTGATCCGGGCCCGGGCCCGCATGCGGATGGCCGTGGGGCGCCAGCCCTCGGCCGAGGGCGGCGGGGTCAGCCCCAGGGCGGCCACGGGGCGTCCCTTGCCCCCCGATGGCGGGTAGGAGGGGAAGATGCGCAACAGGCGGGCGTTGTAGCCCAGGGGCAGGGCGCAGGTGGATTCGCCCGGCGGCGCGGGAGGAAAGACGGCCACTTCGAGCACCGAGCCGAGCATGGAGCGGGGCACGGCCGGATCGGGCTGGCCCACCACGAGCATGTCCGGCCGCCGTTCCAGCACTTCGGCGCGGCGGGCGTCCACGCGGTCGCGCATGGGGTCCACGGAGACGACCAGGAAGACACGGTCGCCGGGACGCAGGGCTCCGGGCGCGGCGGTGTTCATGGCGCTCAGGGGCGGGCCGTCGCGCCGGAGGCGTTGGCCGGGGCGTTGGCCGGCACGTTGGCCGGCAGGACCGGCTTGGGGGCCTGCTGGTTTTGGGGGATGTTCACTTCCGGCGGCGGGGGCGGCCCGGCGGGGGCGGTCCCGGTGGCCTTGTCGTCGCGGTAGAGCAGGACGCTGATGCGGCGGTTGCGCGGATCGGCGGGGTTGCCCTTGATGAGCGGCTGGCTGGCCGCGTAGCCCGCCACGCGCACGAGCCGGTCCTGGGACACGCCGAAGCGCTCCAGGAGCAGGCGCGCGGAGGAGGCCCGGGCCGTGGACAGCTCCCAGTTCGTATAGCGGGAGTCGGCGTAGTTCGCCGAGTCGGTGTGGCCCTCCACGGCGAACTTGTTGGACAGGCCCTTGATGTGCTCGGCCACGGCCTCTAGGGCCCGCTGGCCCTCGGGGGTGAAGGAGAAGCTGCCCTTCTCGAAGATGGGGTGGCCGTCCTTGTGCATGATCTGGACGCGCACGCCGCCCTCGAAGGTGTCCACCATCACCTGGTCCTTGATGTCGGAGAGGCGGTCCTCGATCTCCTTGCGCAGGCCGCTGGCCAGTTCCTCCTGGGCGCGCTCCGCGTCCGTGACCGTCACCGAGGCGACCGGCTTGTTGTCCGCCCCGCGCTCGACCTTCATCGGGATCGGCTGGCCCGCCTCCTCCATGAACATGGGACGCTTGCCGCCCTTGTCGAACAGGCTGAATTCCTTGAAGTATCCAGCGAGCTGTTCCTTCTTCTCGGGCGGGGTCATGTTGATGAGCCACATGAGCAGGAAGAAGGCCATCATCGCGGTCACGAAGTCGGCGTAGGCCACCTTCCAGCTTCCGCCGTGGGCGCCGCCTTCGATCTTGTTGATCTTCTTGATGATGATGGTCTTGTTTTCAGGCATGGATCAAATGTCCTTGGCCGCCGCCACCGGACGGCCGGGATCGCGTGGCCGGGGATCAGCCCTGCTTGCGGGCCTGCTTGAGGATTTCCTCCACTTCCTCGAAGGAGGGGCGCTCGCCACTGGGAATGGCCCGGCGCGCGGCCTCCAGGGCCATGGGCGGGGGCCAGCCGAGGGCGAAGGCGATCATGGCCGCCCGGACCACCCGGAGCATGGCGTCCTTGGTCTTGGCCTTGTTCTCCATGTTGGCCGCCAGCGGGCCGAGGAAGCCGTAGCAGGCCAGGATGCCGAGGAAGGTGCCCACCAGGGCCGCGCCGATGCTGTGGCCCAGCACCTCGGGCGGTTCGCTGATCTTGCCCATGGTCAGGACCACGCCGAGCACCGCGGCCACGATGCCGAGGCCGGGCAGGGAGTCGGCGGTGCGGTTCAGGTAGTGCGGCGGGTGCATGGCGTGGGCGTGGTGGGACTCGATGTCGATGTCCATGAGCGCTTCCAGCTCGTGGGGCTCCATGCCCGCGGCCATGAACGTCTTGAAGTTGTCGCAGATGAAGTCCCGCACCTCGTGGTTCTTGAGCACGCTCGGGAAGCGCGAGAAGATGGTGCTCTTGTCCGGGGCGTTGACGTGGGACTCGATGGCGATGACGCCCTCGCGGCGGGCCATGCCCAGGAGATCGTAGAGGACCATGAGGATTTCCACATAGTCCTTCTTCTCCGGATCCTTGCCGGTGAGGACGCCCACCAGGTTCTTGAAGATCTCGATGACCACCTTGAGCGGGGCCGAGATGAGCAGCGAACCCAGGGCCGCGCCGCCGATGATGACCACCTCGGCGGGCTGGAAGAGCACGCTCAGGTTGCCGTGCTCCATGAGGTAGCCGCCGATGACGGCTCCCAGGACCACGACCATTCCGACGATGGCGAACATTCCGTACCCTTCAGGCTGAAGAACAGGCGTTTCTGTCCGTGGACGTTCCCGCCCGGGACTCCACGGCGGCCCCCCCGGCCGTCGCGTATCCCAGCACAACGTATGATCCTACGTACACCGGCCGGGAAAGGCAACAGGGAAAGAAAAGGACATCGACGCCTCGTCGACGGGGAATGTCCGAGTGGCGCACCCGAGCGGTCAGCCGCCCAGGACTTCCTGAATTTTCGCCTTGAGGGCCTCGGGCTGGAACGGCTTGGTGATGAAGGCCGTCACGCCTGACTTTTCCGCCAGATTGCGCTGGGAGGCCTCGGACTCGGTGGTGACCATGATCACGGGCACGTTCTCGTAGCCCTCGGTGGCGCGCAGGCGCTCCACCAGCTCCATGCCGTCCATGACCGGCATGTTCATGTCCGTGACGACCACCTCCACGGGCTCCCCGGCCTCGATGAAGGCGTAGGCCTCGTGGCCGTTGGCCGCCGTGAGCGGCTCGAAGCCCAGGTCCGTGAGGATGGCCCGGTGCAGGGCCAGCATGGAGCGGGAGTCGTCGGCGGCCAGGGCCTTGCGCGCGCTCGTCTCGGCCCGGGGCAGGCGGTCCAGGTCGTCCTCGGCCCGCTCCCCGCCGATCTCCTCCAGCTTCTCGCGGAAGGCCGCGATGACCTCGTGGTCCCGCGACTCGGCCAGGGCGTCGATCAGGGCCGCGGCCGCGCCCTCGAACTCGTAGAGCGCGTCGAACAGCCGCAGGGCCTTGGAGGCGATCAGGGCCTTGGCCAGCCGGTCGCTCTGCTCGTTGGCCTTGGTCAGGAGGGCGGTGAGGGCCTTGATCATGCCCGGACTCACGTGCCGCTCCAGGCCCATGACCACGGCCATGAGGATCAGCTCGTCCTTCTCGTTCACGCCGTCCATGAGGCAGATCAGGCCCTTCATGGTGCCGATGCGGCCCAGGGCCTCGTACACCGCGTAGCGGACGTTGGGGTCCTTGGCCAGGCCCCGATCCACGGCCCCCACCAGGATGTCCGCGCCCTTCCGGTGGCCGATGAAGCCCAGGAGGTTGGCGGAGAGGATCTTCTCGTCCGTGTCGCCGGACTCCAGCCGCGCGCCCAGGAGGGGCACGGCGGGTTCTCCGACCTGCACCAGGGTGTCGGTGATGATCCGGCGCACCGTGGGGTTCTTGTGGTGCAGCCGGTCCACCAGGAAGGCCAGGGTCTCCTGCGTGCCGAAGGCGGCCAGGGCCTCCACGGCCTTCCAGGTGGTCACCTCGCAGCGCTCGAAGGCCTCGTCGGCCTCGTTGCCCTGGACGATCTCCATGAGCGGGGGGATGGAGGCCTCGTCGCCCATGGCCCCGAGCATTTCGATGCACAGGGCCGAGGTGAAGGCGTCCGGGTTGGCGAGGTGCGCGCGGAACAGGGGCAGGGAGACCTGGTCGCGGAGCCGGGCGAGCGCGGTGAGGATTTCCAGGACCTGCTCGGGGTCGGTCTCGGCTTCGCCCAGGGAGGTGAGCACCGGCGCGGCGGAGGTGAAGCCGTATTCGCCGATGACGCGGATGCACAGGGTCCGGTAGCCGACATGGCCGGAGGCCAGCCCTTCCACGGCCTTGGCCTCGTGCTGGGAGAGCACGGCGTTGAGGGCGTTGACCACCATGTAGTCGATGGAGGTGTCGCCCAGGGGCCGTCGGAGCAGGTCCAGAAGGCCGGGCAGGGCGGCGATGTCCTTGCTGCCCGTGATCTCGTTCAGCAAGGTGATCTGGTCGAGAAAATCCATGTCGCGGAAGCCGTCAAGCATGCCCATGTTCTCTCTCCGCCTGGGTGTTCCGGCGCGGCCCCGGGGGCCGCGCCTATTCGAAACAGAATTCGATGGTGAAGCCGCCGTGCTCGGTGTGGAAGGGGATGGCCATGATCGGGGTCTTGGCCATGTGCGAGATGGTGTGTCCGTCGCCCATGATCACCGAGGGCGTGGAGCCCTGGAAGACCATGCCCTTTTCGGCCAGCCCGGCGCGGGCCTGACCCGAGACCATGTTCGTGATCTCGCCCACGGCGTCGCGGACGTCGCTCATGATGTCGCCGATGTCGTCCCCGAGCATGGACTTGACGATGGCCACGGCGCAGTCGCGGGAGAAGGAGAGGGACACGCTGCCGTTCTTCTCGCCCGTGAGGCCCACCAGGCCGGTGACGTCGCCCTGGGCCACGTTGTTCTTCTTCACGAACGGCTTGTCGGCCTGGGGCGTGATGAAGGCCATGGTGGAGATGACGTTGATGGCGGCCTTGATGAAGGGTTTGGCCAGTTCGACATCCATGCGCGCGCTCCTTCGGGTCCGTTGGCGGGGGATCCGCCTTTTCGTCCGCGATATGCCGTGTTTGTAAGTCCGCCAGGGCTTTCGGGTCAAGCCCGGGCCGGAGAATATAACGTCTCCGGTCCCGCGCCGCGTACCGCGCCGTTGCGCCCCGCCGGCGACGGGGCTATGACAGCCGGACCACGGAGGACGCATGCGCGAGAATTCCGAATCGAGACTATCCGCCGCCCTGCCCGCGCTGTGCTTCGTGAGCACGCTCTACCTGCTCAGCTTCCTCTCCCGGACCATCCTGGCCCCGCTGCTGCCCGCGGTGCGCGCCGAGCTGGGCCTGGGCCACGCGGCCTCCGGGGAACTCTATCTTCTGCTCGGCGGGGGCATCGCCCTGGGGCTGCTCTCCAACAGCCTGGTCGCCTGCCTGGCCGACCACCGCCGCGCGGCGGGCCTCTCCGCCCTGTCCACGGGCGCGGCCCTGCTCTGGGCCGCCGCCTCCGGCGACATGGCCTCCTTCCGTTGCGCCCTTTTCGCCGTGGGCCTGGGCGCGGGCCTCTATCTGCCCTCGGGCGTGGCCATCGTCACCGCCACGGTCCGGCCGCCGGACTGGGGCAAGGCCCTGGCCCTGCACGAGCTGGCCCCGAACCTGAGCTTCACCCTGGCCCCGCTCCTGGCCGAGGCCATGCTCCGCTGGTTTTCCTGGCGCGCGGGCCTCGGCGCGCTGGGCGTCCTGGAGATCGCGGCCGGGCTGGCCTTTCTGGCCGGACGCCTGGGCGCCGGGTTGCGCGGCCGCTCCCCCAGGCCCGGGGTGCTGCGGGGGCTCGTGCGCGAACCGGCCTTCTGGGCCGTGGTCTGCGCCTTCGGACTGGCCGTGTCGGCCAGCTTCGGAACCTATTCCATGTCCACGCTGTACATGGTGGACCGGGGCGTTCCCCGACCGCAGGCCAACGGGTTCCTGAGCCTGGCCCGGCTGGCGGCCCTGCTGGCGGCCCTGGGCGCGGGCTGGGTCACGGACCGCCTGGGCCCCTTCGCCACGCTGCGGGCCTACTTCCTGGGCATGGGCGCGGCCCTGGCCGCCCTGGGGCTGGCCCCCACCGGGGCCATGCCCGTGGTCCTGGTGGTCGAGGCGGTCTGTTCGGTGTTCTTTTTCCCGGCCTGCGTGGCGGCCCTGTCGCGGACCTTTCCCGGCGAGATGCGCAGCCTGACCCTCTCCCTGGCCGTGCCCCTGGGCTTGGCCGTGGGCCTGGGCGGCGTGCCCGTGGCCCTGGGCGCGTTCGGCGACGCCGGAGTCTTCGGCCTGGGCTTCGTCCTCCTGGGCGGGCTGGTGCTCTGCGGGCTGGCCCTGCCGCGTTTCCTGCGGCCGCGTCTTGCCGGAACGGGCGAAAGGGGATAGTGCGGGCGCTGGTAAAAGGGGGGAGAATGCAGATGTTTCAAAGCGCCCTGGGCCTGGCGGCCCTGATCGGGATCGCCTGGCTCCTGAGCGAGAACCGCAAGGCCGCGCGCCTGCGGCCCGTGCTTCTCGGCCTGGCGCTCCAGTTCGCCGTGGCCTTGGCCCTGTTCAAGATCCCGGCCTGCGGGCGGTTCTTCATCGCGCTGAACCAGGCGGTGGCGGCCGTGGAGGAGGCCACCCGCAGCGGCACGAGCTTCGTCTTCGGCTACCTGGGCGGCGGGCCGCTGCCCTTCACCGAGAGCTACCCCGGCGCGGCCTTCGTGCTCGCCTTCCAGGCCCTGCCCCTGGTCCTGGTGGTCAGCGCCCTGTCCTCGCTGCTCTTCTACTGGCGCGTGCTGCCCGTGGTGGTGCGGGCCTTTTCCTGGGTGCTGGAGAAGACCATGCGCATCGGCGGAGCCCTGGGGCTGTCCGTGGCGGCCAACGTCTTCGTGGGCATGGTCGAGGCCCCGCTCATCATCAGGCCCTACCTCGGCCGGATGACCCGCAGCGAGCTGTTCACCTGCATGACCAGCGGCATGGCGACCATCGCGGGCACGGTCTTCATCCTCTACGCCGGCATCCTCCGCCAGGCCATTCCCGACGCCCTGGGGCATCTCCTGGCCGCCTCGCTGATCAGCGGCCCGGCCGCCATCCTCATCTCCCAGCTCATGGTCCCGGAGACCGGGGAGATCTGCCTCGGCCGGGTCGACCCGCCGCGCGCGGCCATGAGCAGCATGGACGCCGTGGCCCGGGGCACTTCCGACGGCATGGGGCTGTATCTCAACATCCTGGCCATGCTCGTGGTGCTCATCGCCCTGGTGGCCCTGGGCAATTCGATCCTGGGCCTGCTGCCGGACCTGGGCGGCGCGCCGCTCACGCTCCAGCGCCTGGCGGGCTGGATGCTCGCGCCCCTGGCCTGGCTCCTGGGCGTGCCCTGGGCCGAGGCCCAGACCGCCGGGACGCTCCTGGGCGTGAAGGTGGTGCTCAACGAGCTGCTGGCCTATGTCGATCTGGCGAACCTGCCCGCCGGGGCGCTCTCGGAGCGCAGCCGGCTCATCCTGGTCTACGCCCTGTGCGGCTTCGCCAACTTCGGCAGCCTGGGCATCATGATCGGCGGCATGCGCGCCCTGGTCCCGGAACGGGCCCAGGAGGTGGCCGCCCTGGGGCCGAGGACCATCGTCTCGGGCTTTCTGGCGTCCTGCATGACCGGCGCCGTGGTGGGCGTCATTTTCTGAGAAGGAGGCAGCCATGCGCTACGTGATCCATCCCATCGTCATGGGCAGCAAGGTTTTCGACAAGGGCATGATGACCTACCAGCACGGCTACGGCACGCCCTACGTCATTCCCATCTACTGCTGGTACCTGGAGGGCGGGGACCGGAAGATCCTCGTGGACACGGGCGAGATGCGGCCCATCCAATCCGAGGACCGGGAAAAGGCCCTCGGCGGGCGGATATACACCTTCGAGGAGGGCTTGGCCCTCTATGGCCTCAAGCCCGAGGACATCGACATCATCGTCCACACCCACCTGCACAACGACCACTGCGAGAACGACAGCCTCTGCGTGAACGCAAAAATATACGTCCACGAAGCCGAGCTGGCCGCCGTGCACGACCCGCATCCGCTCGATTTCCGCTACCTGGAGGACTACGTGGAGGAGGTCGAGGAGCGCGGCCAGATCGTGCCCGTGACCGGGGACATGGAGATCGTGCCCGGCGTGCGCGTGATCCACACCCCGGCGCACACGGACGGCGGGCTCACCGTGCTCGTGGACACGGCCAAGGGCCTGGCCGCCATCACCGGCTTCTGCGTCATCATGGAGAACCTGGAGCCGCCCCGCGAGGTCCGGGGCATGGAGATGGAGGTCATCCCTCCCGGCACCTGCACGAACCCCAAGGCCGCCTACGACATCCTGCTCAAGGTCAAGAGCCTGGCGGACATCCTCCTGCCCCTGCACGAGCCGCGCTTCGCCTCCACGCCCTCCATCCCGGAGTAGGCCGTGAGCGGCGTCCTGGCGGCCATCGCGCCGATCTTCGCCCTCATCCTGGCGGGATACGGGCTCCGGCGTCTGAACTTCCCCGGCCAGGACTTCTGGCCGGACATGGAGCGGCTGACCTACTACGTGCTCTTCCCGGCCCTGCTGGTGGACAGCCTCTCGGGCAAGGACACCGGCGGCCTGCCCGTGGCCCTGCCCGCCCTGGCCCTGGTCCTGGCGGTCTGCGCCACGGCCCTGCTGCTGGTGCTCCTGCGGCCCCGGCTGGGACTCTCCGGCCCGGCCTTCACCTCGATCCTGCAGGGCGCGATCCGGCCCAACACCTACGTGGGCCTCTCCCTGGCCTCGGCCCTGCTCGGGGAGCGGGGGCTGGCCCACTCGGCCGTGATCCTGCTCGTGCTGGTGCCCCTGGTGAACATCCTCTCCGTGGCCGCGCTCAACCGCCACGGCGAGGGCCGGGCCCGCACCGGCCCGCTGGGGGTGCTCCGCGAGCTGGCGAGGAACCCGCTCATCCTGGCCTGCCTGGCCGGGGTCGCGCTGAACGCCGTGGGCCAACGCCTGCCCTTCGGGCTCTCCGACATCCTGACCATCCTCGGCCGGGGGGCCCTGCCCCTGGGCCTGCTGGCCGTGGGCGCGGGCCTGCGTTTCCAGGGAGCCCGCCCCTGGCCCCTGGGCTTGGCCTGCCTGCTCCATCTGGCCCTGCTGCCGCTCCTGGCCGCCGGGGCCTGCGCGCTTCTGGGCGCGGCCCCCGAGTCCCGGCTCGTGGTGGTGATCTTCACCGCCGTTCCGGCGGCGGCCTCGTCCTACATCCTGGCCCGCCAGATGGGCGGCGACGCGGACCTCATGGCCGCGGTGATCACGGCCGAGACCGCCGCCTCGGCCCTGACCCTGCCCCTGGCCGTGGCCTGGCTCGGTTGATTCCCCGCTTGCCTTTCCGGTCCACATCCGGCACAAGGCCAGGCAATGAACGAAATCCCCAAGGAGCAGGACATGGCAGAAGACTTCCGCAAACTGTTGAAGGAAGCCAACCGCAGCGACGACTGGGGCCGCTACTTCGAGGACATCGTGGTGCAGGGATTCCTGGTCCTCTCGGCCCAGGCCAGCAGCGTGCACGCCAGCACTCCCGAGGAGACCCTGGAGGACGTGAACGGCTACACGGCCTGGCAGGTGGCCCTGAGCCAGAACGGCAAGCGCACCCTGACCCAGAAGGGCTACGGCGCGTGGGACGAGCTGGCCCGCAAGCCCTGGGCCACGCACTTCACGCCGCACGAGATCGACGGCATCATGGAGGCCGAGTTCGTGCCCACGGAAGTGGTGCAGCAGATCTACGAGGACCTGCTGGCCTGGAAGAAGGAGCCCTGGACCGGGGACTAGCCGAAGATCAGGGTCAGGACCACGACCATCGGCAGGGCGGGCAGCAGGTTGGAGAGCTTCACGCGCTTGATGTCCAGGAGCGTGAAGCCGATGCCCAGGATGAGCACCCCGCCCGTGGCCGTGAGCTGGGCGATGAGCTGGGGCGTGAAATACTGCTGGAAGACCCCGGCGAAGAGGGTCAGCCCGCCCTGGTAGAGCAGCACGGGCAGGAAGGAGAAGAGCACGCCCGCGCCGTAGGTCGAGGCCAGGGCCACGGAGGCGAAGCCGTCCAGGATGGACTTCGTGTAGAGCACCGTGGCGTCGCCCCGGATGCCCTCGTCGAAGGAGCCGACGATGGCCATGGCCCCGATGCAGAAGATGAGCGAGGACGTGATCAGGCCGTCGGTGAAGGAGGCGTTGCGCGAGCGCACCACGGCCTTCAGCTTGCCCGCCAGGACCTCGAAGAGCCCTTCCAGGTTGAGCAGTTCGCCGAGGATTCCGCCCAGGAGCACGCTGAAGATCAGGATGAGGATGTTCTCCACCTTGAGGGCCATCTGGATGCCGATGAGCAGGACGCAGAGGCCCAGGCCCTGGAAGACGATGGCCCGCACGCGTTCGGGAAAGCGGTTGTGCAGGAGCATGCCGATGACGCTGCCGAGGATGATGGCCAGGGCGTTGACCAGGGAGCCCAGGGGGAGCATGGATTGTCCTTGTGTTGCGGTGCCGACGGGCCGGGGATAGCAGGTCGGCCGGGCGCTGGCAAGCGGGCCGGGCCGGACCATTGACACGCCGGGCCGCGCTCCCCTATGAAGAAGACCCTCCGTGCCGGGATGGCGGAATTGGTAGACGCAGCGGACTCAAAATCCGCCGGTGGCGACACCTTGGGGGTTCGACTCCCCCTCCCGGTACCACAGGAATGACAAGGCCTCGCGGCGTATGCCCCGGGGCCTTTTCGTTTTTGGGAACCGCCGTGGCGCGGTCCTTTTCCCCGGCGTGTCCCCGCCTCCGCGCCGCAAGCCTGCCTGAAACTTGGATTGTTTTTTGCAATTGAACGTCCGCCGGGAGGACCGGCGCCGGCGCGCCTGGCGGCGATCCGCCCGCGCGCGGCCGCATTCCGCCGTTTCCGGCCCCGGAACCGGGGCGTCGGAGAACCGGCGGCCCGGTCCGGCCCGGGCGTTGCGTTTTTCGCCGCCGCGCGACATATGATCCGCAGGGCGACTTGAAAAATGAAGATTTCCGCGCCGGCGCCTGTTTCCCGCGAGACGCGGACGGGCCCGGCGACATCAACGAAGCGACTGGAGAACGTCATGGCTGAACGGATTTTCGTCACCGGCGGCGCCGGGTACCTCGGCTCCACCCTGGTGCCCCTGCTGCTGGCCAAGGGATACGAGGTCACGGTCCTGGACAACCTCATGCACGGCCAGCACGTGCTGCTCGACTGCTGCGCCTGCAAGGGCTTCGAGTTCGTGAAGGGCGACATCTGCGACCACGCCCTGGTCAACGGGCTCATCGCCAGGCACGACGTGATCATCCCCCTGGCCGCCATCGTGGGCGCGCCCGCCTGCAAGCTGAACCCCACCCTGACGGACCTGGTCAACCGCGAGGCGCACCTGAACATCGTCAGGAACGCCTCCAAGGACCAGCTGGTCATCTTCCCGACCACCAACTCCGGCTACGGCATCGGCGAGAAGGACGCCTATTGCACCGAGGAGTCGCCCCTGCGGCCCATCTCCTCCTACGGCGTGACCAAGGTGGAGATCGAGAAGGCGTTCCTGGACAAGGGCGCGGCCATCACCTTCCGGCTGGCCACGGTCTTCGGCATGAGCCCGCGCATGCGCATGGACCTGCTGGTGAACGACTTCACCTACCGGGCCTTCAAGGACCGCAGCGTGATCCTCTTCGAGGACCACTTCCGGCGCAACTACATCCACGTGCGCGACGTGGCCAAGGCCTTCATGTTCGGCCTGGACAACTATGACCGGATGAAGGGCCGGCCGTACAACGTGGGCCTGTCCTCGGCCAACCTGACCAAGCGCCAGCTGGCCGAGAAGATCAAGGAGCACGTGCCGGACTTCTACATCCACTCCGCGCCCATCGGCGAGGACCCGGACAAGCGCGACTACCTCGTGAGCAACGACAAGATCGAGGCCCTGGGCTGGCGGCCCGAGCACGGCCTGGACGACGGCATCAAGGAGCTGCTCAAGGGCTATCGCATCCTGAAACCGAACCGTTTCGCCAACGTGTGAGACCCATGTCCGGCTTTGAGAACGTCACGGCATACGTCCTGGCGGGCGGGTTCGGAACCCGCCTGCGCCAGGCCGTGCCCGACAGGCCCAAGGCCTTGGCGGAAATCCTGGGCCGCCCGTACATCCACCACCTGCTGGACGGCCTGGCTCCGCTCGGCGTGCGGCGGGTGGTGCTCTGCACCGGGCACCTGGCGGACATGCTGGAGGACGGACTCGGGGCGGACTACCGGGGCATGGAGCTGCTGTACTCCCGCGAGGACGCGCCCCTCGGCACGGGCGGCGCGCTGGCCCTGGCCTTCTCGCGCCATCCGGCGGAACTGGCCCTGTGCCTGAACGGCGACTCCCTGACCGACGCGGACCTGGGCGCGTATCTGCGCTGGTTCGAGCCGCGCCGGGAATCCGCCGCGCTGCTGCTGGCCCCGGTGGAGGACGCCGGGCGCTACGGCCGCGTGGAGCTGGACGGCGCGGGCCGCGTCACCGGATTCAGCGAGAAGGGCGCGGACGGCCCGGGGCTCATCAGCGCCGGAGTCTATCTCTTGCGGCCCGGGGCCCTGGTCCGGCTGACGCCCGGTGAACCGGCCTCCATCGAGCAGGACCTGTTCCCGGCCCTGGCGGCCGGGGGGGACCTCTGCGGCTGGGCCACCTCGGCGCGTTTCCTGGACATCGGCACGCCGGAGTCCTACGCGGCGGCGGGGCGCTTCCTGCTCGGCCCCGACGGCGGGGGCGCGGCGGTGTTCCTGGACCGCGACGGCACGGTGATCGCGGACAAGCATTACCTGCACGACCCGGCCGGGGTGGAGCTGCTGCCCGGGGCCGCGGAGGGGTTGCGGCGCATGGCCGCGCTCGGCCTGCGGCTCGTGCTCGTCTCGAACCAGAGCGGGGTGGGGCGCGGCTATTTCGGCCGGGGCGACGTGGAGCGCGTGCACGGGCGGCTCGTGGAACTGCTGGACGCCGAGGGCGTGCGTCTCGACGCCTTCTACATTTGTCCGCACGCGCCCGGGGAGGACTGCTCCTGCCGCAAGCCCAGGCCCGGCCTCGTGGAGCGGGCCTGCCGCGAACTCGGGCTGGACGCGGCGGCGAGCTTCGTCATCGGCGACAAGCCCTGCGACGTGGACCTGGGGCTGGCGGTGAAGGCCACGCCCATCCTCGTGACCACGGGCCGGGAGGCCCAAACCGCCGGGCCCGGGGAGCACCGGGCCGCGCACGTGGCCTCCGGGCTGGAGGCGGCGGCGGAACGCATCGAAACCATCCTGTCCGCGCGCGCGGGCGGCGGGGAGGGCGCATGATCATCTGCAGAACCCCGTTCCGGGTCTCGTTCTTCGGCGGCGGCACCGACTATCCGGGCTGGTACCGCCGGCACGGCGGCCAGGTGCTCTCCACGGCCATCGACAAGTACTGCTACATCACGCTGCGCCACCTGCCGCCCTTCTTCGAGCACACCATCCGCGCGGTCTATTCCAAGATCGAACTTTGCCGGAGCCTCGACGAGGTGAAGCACCCGGCCATCCGCGAGACCCTGCGCTTCATGCGCATGGGCAGCAGCGTGGAGATCCACCACGACGGCGACCTGCCCGCCCGCAGCGGCATGGGCTCCAGCTCCTCGTTCACCGTGGGCCTCCTGCACGCGCTCTACGCTCTGAAGGGGCGCATGCCGAGCAAGGAGCAGCTGGCGCGCGAGGCCATCCACATCGAACAGGACATGATCAAGGAGACCGTGGGCTCCCAGGACCAGTGCGCCGCGGCCTACGGCGGGCTGAATCACATCATCTTCCACCGCGACGGCGAGATCGAGGTGCGGCCGCTGACCGTGGCCAATCCGCGCCTGTCCGAGTTCACCGACCACCTCATGCTGTTCTACACCGGCATCATGCGCACGGCCTCCGATGTGGCGGACACCTATGTGGAGAACCTGGACGCCAAGGAGGGCCTCCTGCGCACGATGCACGGCATGGTGGACGAGGGCATCCGCATCCTGCAGAGCAACCGCTGCATCTGCGGTTTCGGCGAGCTGCTGCACGAGGCCTGGCAGGCCAAGCGTTCCCTGAGCCCGAACATCTCCAACGGCGTTGTGGACGATCTCTACTCCCGCGCCCGGGAGAACGGGGCCATCGGTGGCAAGCTCATCGGCGCGGGCGGGGGCGGCTTTCTGCTCCTGTTCGTGCCTCCGTCGGCGCGGGAGCGCGTGCGCGAGGAACTCACCGAGCTGCTGCACGTGCCCTTCACCGTCTGCCGCCACGGCAGCCAGATCATCTTCTACGAGCCGCAGGGCCGGGAGTACCGGCAGTGCGAGAACGACCGCCGGAACCGGGTCATCAACGGCTTCCGGGAACTGGACACGCTGAAGGGCTGAGACATGGTTCTGGACGCGGAAGAACGACTCCGGCTGTTTCGTTGCATGCTGCGCATCCGCCGCGTGCAGGAGCGCATCGAGTCCGAGTACATGGGCGACGAGATGAAGACGCCGGTGCATCTGTACATCGGCCAGGAGGCCATCGCCTCGGGCGTGTGCGCGGTGCTGCGCGACGAGGACGCGGTCAACGGCAATCATCGCGGCCACGGGCACTATCTGGCCAAGGGCGGCGACCTGAAGGCCATGATCGCGGAGCTGTTTTGCCGGAGCACGGGCTGCTCCAAGGGCTTCGGCGGGAGCATGCACCTGGTGGACACGGCCCACGGCAACATGGGCACCAGCGCCATCGTGGGCGGCGGCATCCCCATCGGCACGGGCCAGGCCCTGGCCTTCCAGATGCGGAGGCTGGACCGGGTGAGCGTGGTCTTCTTCGGCGACGGCGCGGCCGACGAGGGCACGTTCTACGAGTCGGTGAACTTCGCCATGCTCAAGCGCCTGCCCGTGGTCTACGTCATGGAGAACAACGGCTGGGCCGTGTGTTCTTCCACCGCCTCCCGCCAGTGCGCGGAGAACGTGTTCCACCGGGGCGCGGACCCGGAGCTGCTGTTCACGGCCAGGATCGACGGCAACGACCCGGAGCTGGTGCGGGCCGCGGCGGAGAAGGCCGTGGCGCGGGCCCGGGCCGGTCTCGGCCCCTCGTTCATCGAGTGCGCGACCTACCGCATCCTGGGCCACGCCGGGTGCCTCCAGCAGGACCCCAAGGGCTACCGCGATCCGGCGGAAGTGGAGGCCTGGCGCGAGCGCTGCCCGGTGCGGACCTACCGGGACAGGCTGCTGGAGGGCGGCCTGCTCGACCCGTCCGCCCTGGACCGCATGGAGGCCGAGATCGCGGCCGAGATCGACGCGGCCTTCGCCTTCGCCCGCACGAGCCCCCTGCCCACGGCGGACGACCTGCACACCAACCTTTTCCGTGGATGAGCCATGCCCTGGTCGCGCATCAAACCCGACACCAACGAGCCGGACTTCCTCTCCGACGCCATGCCCGGCGGGCCCGACGGCCGCCGGATCACCTACGCCGAGGCCGTCAACGAGGCGCTCTCCCAGGCTCTGGCCCTCGATCCGCGCGTGTTCGTCATGGGCCAGGGCGTGGACGACCCCTCGGGCATGTTCGGGGCCACCCGGGGCCTGCACCTGCGGCACGGCCGGGAACGGGTCTTCGACACGCCCCTGGCCGAGACCGCGCTCTCCGGCGTGGCCGTGGGCGCGGCGCTGGGAGGCATGCGGCCGGTGTACTTCCACAACCGGCCGGACTTCCTCCTGCTGGCCATGGACCAGTTGGTGAACCACGCGGCCAAGTGGCACTACATGTTCGGCGGCGCGGCCTGCGTGCCGCTCGTGTTCTGGGCCTGCATCGGCCGGGGCTGGGGCTCGGCGGCGCAGCACTCCCAGGCCCTGCAGGGGCTTTTCAACCATGTGCCGGGCCTCAAGCTCGTCATGCCCGCCACCTGCTTCGACGCCAAGGGGCTCATGCTCGCGGCCATCGCGGACGACAACCCCGTGCTCATCATCGACCACCGCATGAATTTCCGGCAGCGCGGCATCGTGCCCGAGACGCCGTACACCGTGCCCCTCGGCAGGGGCGTGGTGCGCCGCCGGGGCCGCGACGTGACCGTGGTGGCCGTCTCGCACCTGCTGGCCGAGGCCTTCGCCGCGGCCCAGGAGCTGGCGGCCGAGGAGGGAGTCGAGGCCGAGATCATCGACCCGCGCACCCTGCGGCCCCTGGACGAGGAGCTCATCCTGGCCAGCGTGGCGCGCACGGGCAGGCTCGTGGTCGCGGACACGGGCTGGAAGACCGGCGGGGTCGCGGCCGAGATCGCGGCCATGGTGGCGGAGAAGGGCTTCGACAGCCTCCGCGCGCCGGTGGTGCGGGTCTGCAACCCGGACCTGCCCACGCCCAGCGGCTATACCCTGGAGCGCGCCTACTACGTCGGCAAGGACGAGATCAAGGCGGGCATCCTCAAGGCGGCGCGCGGATGAGCGGCAGGCCGAAAATCTTCGTGGCCGGAGGCTCCAAGGCGCTCGGCGCGGCCATTTCACGGGCCTTCGCCCAGGCCGGGCACGTCTGCCTGGCCTCGGCCAAGGAGGCGGACCCGCGCGACCAGCGCGCCGTGGACGCCTTTTTCGAGGCCGAGCGGCCGGACTGGGTGGTCTACGCGGCGGGCAAGGCCGGAGGCATCGGGCTCAACCGCCGCGCCCCGGCTGACCTCATCCTGGACAACCTGCTCTGCGCCGCCCACGTGCTGCACGCCGCGCACCGCAACGGCGCGCGCAAGCTGCTCTACCTCGCCAGCTCCTGCGTCTATCCCAAGGACGCGGCCCAGCCCATCCGCGAGGAGAGCCTGTACGCCTCGCCCCTGGAACCCACGAATTTGGCCTACGCCGTGTCCAAGCTGGCCGGGCTCGAACTCTGCCGGGCCATCCGGCGACAGCACGGGGCGGACTTCAACATCGCGGTGCCGACCAACTTTTTCGGTCCCGGCGACGACTTCAGCCCGGAGAACTCCCACGTGGTGGGCGCGCTCATGGCGCGCATGCGGGCGGCCCGGGACGCGGGCGACGAGTCCCTCGCCGTCTGGGGCACGGGACGCGCCCGGCGCGAGTTTCTGTACGTGGACGACGTGGCCGACGCCGTGGTCTTTCTCATGCGCGGCCACAGCTGGGACGGGCCGCTGAACATCGGCTCCGGCGAGGCCGTGTCCATCGCGGAGCTGGCGGAGGCGCTCAAGGGCGTCACCGGCTTCGCCGGACGGATCGAGTACGACGCCTCCAAGCCCGACGGCATGCCGGTGAAGGTGCTCGACTCCTCGCGCCTGGCCGGGCTCGGCTGGACGCCGAAGGTGCCCTTCGCCGAGGGTCTGGCCCGCACCTGGGACTGGTACCTGGGCCGCAACTGAACATAGGCAGCAACGAGAGGTGGACATGGGCGCCAAGTGGCCGCTGATGGAAGACAACGTGACCCGCCAGGACCTGGACACGCTCATCGAGTTCCTGCGCGGCATGCCGCGCCTCACCCAGTCCGCGAACGTGCGCGCCTTCGAGCGCGAGTGGTCGGACTGGCTGGGCGTGCGGCACAGCGTGTTCGTGAACTCCGGGGCCTCGGCCAACCTCGTGACCATGGGCGCATTGAAGCACCTGTATGGCGGGGGCGAGGTCATCGTGCCCACCCTCACCTGGGTTTCGGACATCGCCTCGGTGCTCCAGAACGGCTTCACGCCCGTGTTCGTGGACATCAACCCGCGCAACCTCTGCATGGACGAGGAGCAGGTCATCGCCAGGCTGAACGGGAAAACCCGCGCGGTGTTCCTGACCTACGTGCAGGGCTTCAACGGTCTTTCCGACCGGCTCCTCTCCGAGCTGGAGCAGCGCGGCGTCCCGCTCATCGAGGACGTCTGCGAGTCCCACGGGGCCGCCTTCCGGGGCCGGAAGCTCGGCTCCTTCGGCCTGGCCTCCAACTTCTCCTTCTACTTCGCCCACCACATGAGCACGGTGGAGGGCGGCATGGTCTGCACCAACGACGACGCCTTTCACGACGCCATCCGCATGTTCCGCTCCCACGGCATGGTGCGCGAGGCCGAGAGCCCGGAGCTGCGCGCCCGCTACGCGGCCGAGAACCCGGACCTCTCCCCGGACTTCATCTTTGCCTTTCCGGCCTTCAACGTGCGCTCCACCGAGATCAACGCCGTGCTGGGCCGCAGCCAGCTCAAGCGCCTGGACGCCAACAACCTCCGCCGCCGGGAGAACTTCGAGCTGTTCCTGAGGCACATCGACCCGGGGAAATACCGCACGGACTTCGATCTCGAAGGCAGCTGCAACTATGCCTTCAACCTCGTGCTGCGGAAGCCCGACCCGGCCCTGCGCGACCGCCTGGAGGCGGTCATGCGCGCCAACGGCGTGGAGTTCCGGCGCGGCAGCGCGGGCGGGGGCAACCAACTCCGGCAGCACTACCTGAAGGGCGTCGTGCCCGACGGCGCATGGGCCGGGTACCCGGAGGTGGAGCACATCCACTTCTTCGGCTACTACATCGGCAACTATCCGTCGCTCTCGGCCGAGCGCATCCTCGAACTCTGCCGGGTGCTGAACTCCGTGGAGGCCTAGCCATGTCCCGGGGACCGGACATCCTCTTCGTCAAGCCCGGCAGCCAGCGGCAGATTTATGGTCGGCTCTCGGACTACGACCTGACGGCCATCGAGCCGCCGCTCTGGGGCGCGATCCTGGGCGGCCATCTGCGCGGCCTGGGCTACGCGGTGGAGATCCTGGACGCCGAGGCCGAAGGCCTGGGCTGGGACGAAGCGGCGCGGGAGGCCGTGGACCGCGGCGCGCTTCTGACCGTGGTCATGGCCTCGGGCCACAACCCCTCGGCCTCGACCATGAACATGACCGGCGTGGGGGCCATCGCCGGGCGCATCAGGGAACTCGCCCCCCGCATGGCCCTGGCCCTCACCGGCCTGCACGTGAGCGCCCTGCCGGAGCGCACAATGCGCGAGGAGGCCTGCGACTTCGTGGTCCAGGGCGAAGGCCTGCGCACCCTGCCGCCGCTCATCGACGCGCTCAAGGCCGGGGCGGGCTCGTTCGCGGGCATCCCGGGCCTGTGGCGACGCGAGGACGGCCGCATCATCCCCTCGTCCCTGCCCGCCATGTGGGAGGACCTGGACACCCTGCCCCTGCCCGCCTGGGACCTGCTGCCCATGCCGGTCTATCGCGCGCACAACTGGCATTGCTTCGACGACGTGAGCCGCCGCCGGCCCTACGCCACGCTCTACACGAGCCTCGGCTGCCCCTACCACTGCTCGTTCTGCTGCATCAACGCGCTGTTCGGCGAGCACCGCCTGCGCACGCGCGGGGTGGACGAAAACTTAGAGCTTGAAACGCAAAATGGCGAAGCACCGCCTGCGCACGCGCGGGGTGGACGCGGTCCTGGCCGAGATCGACTTTCTGGTGAACACCTTCGGCGTGCGCAACATCAAGATCATGGACGAGCTCTTCGCCGTGAACGAGAAGCGCGTGCTGGCCCTGTGCGAGGGCATCGCCGCCAGGGGCTACGACCTGAACTTCTGGGCCTACGCCCGGGTGAACACCGTCACCGAGCGCATGCTCGCGGCCATGAAGCGGGCCGGGGTGAACTGGATCGCCTACGGCTTCGAGTCGGGCAGCAAGCGGGTCATCGAGGCCGTGTCCAAGGGCTACAAGCCGGAGCAGGTGGCCCGGGTGGTGGAGATGACCTGCGCCCAGGACCAGCACATCTGCGCCAACTTCATCTTCGGCCTGCCCGAGGACGACTACGACTCCATGCAGGAGACCCTGGCGCTCATGCAGGAGATCAACGCCGAGTGGGCCAACATCTACTCCGCCATGGCCTATCCGGGCTCGAAGCTCTACGACGAGGCCGTGGCCCAGGGCCTGCCCCTGCCCGCGTCCTGGAACGGCTTCTCGCAGTACAGCCGCGACTGCCTGCCCCTGCCGACCCGGCATCTCACCGGCGGACAGGTGCTGGCCTTCCGCGACTACGCCTTCGACGCCTACTACCGGAATCCGCGCTACCTCTCCATGATTCGGGCCAAGTTCGGCGAGGAGACCATGCGTCACATCCAGGCCATGTCCGCCAAGCACCTGGAGCGGGACCACCTGGCCGTCTAGGCGTGGTTCAACCGATGCCCAAAACAAGAGGCTCCGGATCGATCGGTCCGGAGCCTCTTGTTTTGGGCATCGTCCGCGGTTGAGCGGTGCGCGCCTAGCCCGCGGTCTTGGCGGCGGGGACCGCCGGGGTTTCGGCGGCGCCGGGCTCGGGCTGGGGCGTCCAGCCGCCGCCCAGGGTCTTGTACAGGGTGAACAGGTTGTTCATCCGGGCCAGCCGCAGGTCGATGAGGTCCTGCTGGGCCTGGTAGAGGGTGCGCTGGGCGTCGAGCACGGGCAGGAAGCTGTCCACGCCGCCCCGGAAGCGCATCTCCGAGAGGTTCAGGCTGGCCCGGGCGGCCGCCACGACCTTCTTCTGGGCCTCCAGGCGTTCGTCCAGCGTGGCGCGCTGGGCCAGGGCGTCGGCCACCTCGCGGAAGGCGGACTGGATGCTCTTCTCGTACTGGGCCACGGCGATCTCGCGGTTGACCTTGGAGACCTCCAGGGTAGCCATGTTGCGGCCCGTGTCGAAGAGCGGCAGCACGAGGCTCGGGGCGAAGAGCCAGGTCTGCGAGCCGCTTCCGAACAGGCCGTTCAGCTCGTGGCTGGCCGTGCCGAAGCTGCCGGTGAGCGAGATGCGTGGGAAGAAGTTGGCCCGGGCCGCGCCGATGTCCGCGTTGGCGGCCTTGAGTTCGTGCTCGGCGGCCAGGATGTCCGGGCGGCGCGTGATGAGGTCCGAGGGCAGGCCCGCCGGGATGTCGCGGGGCTCGGCCACCTGGTCCAGGTTCGCCGCCGGGGGCAGGGTCGAGGGCAGGGGATGGCCCAGGGCCAGACGCAGGGCGTTTTCGGCCAGGGCCACGCGGCTCGTGGCCGCGGCGGCCTGGACCCGGGACGACTCCAGGGCGGTTTCGGACTGGCGCAGGTCGAGTTCCGTGGCCGCGCCGAACTCGAAGAGCCGACGGGTCAGCTCGTGGGTCTGGCGGCGGCTCTCCAGGGTCTCCTTGGCCAGGGTCAGGCGTTCGCGCTCGGCCACCAGGGCGGCGTAGTCCCCGGAAATCTCGGCCACGAGGCTGATGTGCGTGCTCTTGCGGGCCTCCTCGGTGGCCAGATACTTCTCCAGGGCCTCGTCGCTCAGGCTCTTGACCCGGCCGAAGAGGTCCAGCTCGAAGGCGCTCACGCCCAGGCCGACGCTGTACTGCCGCGAGGTGGTGGCCCGGCCGGAGGAGGAGAGGTCGTCGGGGAAGCGCTGCTGGGTGGTGCCCGCCTCGGCGTTCAGCGTGGGCAGGCGGTCGGCCCGTTGGATGCGGTACTGGGCCTGGGCCTTTTGGATGTTCAGCACGGCCACGCGCAGGTCGCGGTTGTTGGCCAGGCCGATGCCCACCAGGGTCCGGGTGTCCGGGTCCTGGAGGAACTCCTTCCAGTCCAGGTCCGCGGCGGCCGTGGAGCCCTGGGCCAGGGTCGCGCCCTGGGCCGCCGCGCCCTCGGGCCAGGCCGCGTCCACGGGAGCGGCCGGGCGTTCATAGTCCGGGGCCATGGTCATGCAGCCGCCCAGCAGGGCGGCCAGCGCGGCCAGGATCAGGATGCGCATGCGCATGTCAGTGTCCCCCCTCCTGTGCGGCGGGCTGGGCCTCGGCCGATGAGGGTTGTTTGATGTGTTCGTGCTTCTTCTTGCCCGGGAAGGAACGGAAGACGAGGACGAAGAAGACGGGCACGAAGAAGATGGCCAGCACCGTGGCCGAGATCATGCCGCCCATGACGCCGGTGCCGATGGCGTTCTGGCTGCCCGAGCCCGCGCCGCGCGAGATGGCCAGCGGCAGCACGCCCAGGATGAAGGCCAGGGAGGTCATGAGGATGGGCCGCAGCCGCAGCCGCGCGGCCTCCAGGGTGGCCTCGAAGAGCGACTTCCCGCCCTCGTGGAGGAACTTGGCGAACTCCACGATGAGGATGGCGTTCTTGGCCGAGAGGCCGATGGTCGTCAGCAGGCCGACCTGGAAGTAGACGTCGTTGGCCAGGCCGCGCAGGTTGGCGGCCAGGAGCGCGCCGATGACGCCCAGGGGCACCACGAGCATGACCGAGAAGGGCACGGACCAGCTCTCGTAGAGCGCGGCCAGGCAGAGGAAGACCACCAGCAGCGAGATGGCGTAGAGCATGGGGGCCTGGGCCCCGGCCAGGCGTTCCTGGTAGGACAGCCCGGTCCATTCGTAGCCGATGCCCTCGGGCAGCCTGGAGGCGATCTCCTCCACGGCGGCCATGGCCTCGCCCGAGCTCTTGCCCGGGGCGGGCATGCCGAGGATCTCCACGGCGGACCGGCCGTTGTAGCGTTCCAGGCGGGGCGAGCCGTAGCTCCAGTGGCCCGTGGAGAAGGCCGAGAAGGGCACCATCTCGCCGAGTTCGTTGCGTACGTACCAGCGGTCCAGGTCGCCGGGGAGCATGCGGTAGGGCGCGTCGGACTGGATGTAGACCTTCTTGACCCGGCCCTTGTCGATGAAGTCGTTGACGTAGGCGCTGCCCCAGGCCGAGGAGAGGGTCTCGTTGACGGTCGCCAGGGAGAGGCTCAGGGCCTTGGCCTTCTGCTGGTCGATGTCCACGTTGTATTCGGGCACGTCGTCCAGGCCGTTGGGCCGCACGGCCATGAGTCGGGGGTCCTGGGCGGCCATGCCCAGGAACATGTTGCGGGCCTCCATGAGCTTGGCGTGGCCCAGGCCCGCGCGGTCCTGCAGCTCGAAGTCGAAGCCGCTGGCGTTGCCGAGCTCCATGACCGCCGGGGGCGTGAAGGCGAAGACCATGGCGTCGCGGATGCCGGAGAAGACGCCCATGGCCCGTCCGGCCAGGGCCTCGGCGCGCAGTTCCGGCCGGTCGCGGAGGCTCCAGTCCTTGAGCTTGACGAAGGCCATGGCGTTGTTCTGGCCGTTGCCCGCGAAGCTGAAGCCGACCACGGAGAAGACCGATTCCACCGCGGCGGCCTCATTCTTCATGAAGTGGTCCTCCACCGTGCGGACGACCGACAGGGTGCGGGACTGGGTGGCCCCGGCGGGGAGCTGGATCATGGTGAAGATGAAGCCCTGGTCCTCGTCCGGGAGGAAGGCCGTGGGCATGCGCAGGAAGAGCACGGCCATGGCGCCCACGATGGCGGCGTAGATGACCATGTAGCGCCAGCCGCGCCGGATCATCCGGTTCACGCCCTTTTCGTACCCGCGCGTGCAGGCGTTGAAGCCCCGGTTGAACCAGCCGAAGAAGCCGCGCTGGGCCACGGAGTGGTCCATGGTCACGGGCTTGAGCATGGTGGCGCAGAGCGCCGGGGTCAGGACCAGGGCCACGAGCACCGAGAGGGCCATGGCCGAGACGAGGGTGATGGAGAACTGGCGGTAGATGACGCCGGTGGAGCCGCCGAAGAAGGCCATGGGGATGAACACGGCCGAGAGCACCAGGGCGATGCCCACCAGGGCGCTGGTGATCTGGCCCATGGACTTGCGCGTGGCCTGGCGCGGCGGCAGGCCCTCCTCGGCCATGACGCGCTCCACGTTCTCCACCACCACGATGGCGTCGTCCACCAGGAGGCCGATGGCCAGGACCATGGCGAACATGGTCAGGGTGTTGATGGAGAAGCCGCAGACGGCCAGGACCGCGAAGGTGCCCAGGAGGACCACGGGCACGGCGATGGTCGGGATGAGCGTGGCCCGGAAGTTCTGCAGGAAGAGGAACATGACCAGGAAGACCAGGCCGATGGCCTCGGCCAGGGTTTTGACCACCTCTTCCACCGAGATGCGCACGAAGGGGGTGGTGTCGTAGGGGTCCACCACCTTCAGGCCGTGGGGGAAGTACGGGATCAGTTCCTGGATGCGGTTGTGAACGTTCTGGGCGGTCTGCAGGGCGTTGGCCCCGGTGGCCAGCTTGATGGCCAGGGCCGTGGACGACTTGCCGTTGAACCGGCTCAGGATTTCGTAGCTCTCCGTGCCCAGCTCCACCCGGGCCACGTCGGCCAGGGTGACCCGGGAGCCGTCGGGGTTCACCTTGAGGAGGATGTCCTTGAATTGCTCAACGGTCTGGAGCCGGGATTGGGCGTTGATGGTCACGTTCAACTGCTGTCCCTGGACCGCCGGGAGGCCGCCGAACTGTCCGGCCGAGATCTGGGCGTTCTGGGACTTGATGGCCGAAGCCACGTCCGCCGGGTTGAGCGCGAAGTTGTTCAGCTTGTTCGGGTCGAGCCAGACGCGCATGGCGTGCTGGGAGCCGAAGAGCGTCGTGTCGCCCACGCCGTCCACGCGGCTGATGTCGTCCTGGACATAGGACGCCACATAGTCGGCGAGGTCGAACGTGCTCATGCTGCCGTCCTCGGAGATGAAGCCGATGAGCAGCAGGAAGTTGAACACCGCCTTGGTGACCCGGATGCCCTGGCGCTGGACTTCTTCCGGCAGCAGGGGCGTGGCCAGCTGGAGCTTGTTCTGGACCTGGACCTGGGCGATGTCCGGGTCGGTGCTGGCGTCGAAGGTCAGGGTGATGGTCACGTTGCCCGCGGAGTCGCTGGTGGACGACATGTAGCGCAGGTCGTCCAGGCCCTGCATCTTCTGCTCGATGACCTGGGTGACCGTGTCCTCCAGGGTCTTGGCCGATGCGCCGGGATAGCTCGCGTCGATGGCGATGGCCGTGGGCGCGATGGGCGGATACTGGGAGATGGGCAGCTTGACGATGGCCAGCACGCCCGCGAGCATGATCAGGATCGCGATGACCCAGGCGAAGACCGGGCGGTCGATGAAGAAACGAGCCATTTTGGTCGCACCGGTCCTACTGCTTGTCCGCCGGGGTCGCCGAGGCGGGGGTGGCCGCGGGAGCGGGGGCGGAGGCCGTGGGCGCGGGCTGGGCCTTCATGCCGGGGCGCACCTTCTGGAGGCCGTCCACGATGAGCCGGTCGCCGGCGCTCAGGCCGGAGCGCACCAGCCACTTGTCGCCCAGGGCGCGGTCCACCTGGATGATGCGCTGCTCCACGGTGCCGTCCTGGGTCAGGACCAGGGCCGTGGCCTCGCCCTTGAAGTTGCGGGTCACGCCCTGCTGTGGGGCCAGGATGGCCTGCTCGTCCACGCCCTCTTCCAGGACCGCGCGCACGAACATTCCGGGCAGCAGTTCGGCGGAGGGGTTGGGAAATACGGCGCGCACGGTGATGGCCCCGGTGCTCTGGTCCACCGTGACATCGGAGAACTCCAGGCGCCCCTCGCGGGGATAGGGCGTGCCGTCCTCCAGAAGGAGCTTGACCACGGCCTGATTTTCGCCCGCGCCGCGGAGACGTCCCTCGGCCAGGTCGCGCTTGAGCCGCAGGAGTTCCGCGCTGGACTGGGTCACGTCCACGTAGATCGGGTCGAGCTGCTGGATCGTGGACAGGGCCGTGGCCTGGCTGGCCGTGACCAGCGCGCCCGGGGTCACGGCGGAACGGCCGATGCGTCCGGAGATGGGCGAGGTGACCCTGGTGTAGCCGAGATTGATCCTGGCCGTGGCCAGGGCGGCCTTGTCCACTTCCACCTGAGCCTCGGCCTGCTTGGCGGCGGCCACGGCGTCGTCGTAGTCCTGGCGGCTCACGGCGTTGACCGTGACCAATTGGGTGTAGCGCTCGGCCTTGAGCTTGGCCGGGATGGCGTTGGCCTCGGAACGGGCCAGGGCGGCCTTGGCGCTGTCGAAGGCGGCCTGGTAGGTGGCGGGGTCGATCTGGTACAGGGTGTCGCCGGCCTTGACGTCCGCGCCTTCCGTGAACAGGCGCTTCTGGATGATGCCGCCCACCTGGGGCCGGACCTCGGCGATGAGGTAGGGCGAGGTCCGCCCGGCCAGGGTGGTGGTCAGGGAAACGGCCTGGGGCGTGAGTTCCACGACGCCCACCTGGGGGAGCTTGGCCTGGCCCTGGGGGCCGTCCTGCGCCGTGGCCGGGAGCACGCTCCCGAGGAGAGCGGCGGCGATCAGGACCGCCGCGCCGAAGAGAGAGTTCGTCTTCATGATCCGCATGTTTCACCTGAATTGTTGCAGTGGGTCATTGGCGGCCCGGCCTTGATGCGCGCGGAAAGTCGGTCAAGACAAGGGCGAAGCATCGATACACCGAAAAAGGCCCGGAGGGGAAGGGAAATCGGAGCCGTCCCCCGGGAGTGTCCATCATACGGGAGTTTCATGCCCGGGCTCCCGAGGTCCGCTCCAGCCACACCGAGTGGTGGATCAGGCCGTATTCCCGCAGCAGCGAGGCGAGGTGCAGGCCGATCCTGCTCCGGGCCGCCGGTCCCTGGCCCTCCCAGAAGAGGAAGGCGCTCACGTCCGTGAGCAGCGTCGCATCGACGCAGACCCGGCGGGCGGTGAGCCCGGGCTCCCGGATCGCCTCCAGGGCCTGCTCCAGAAAATAACACAGGTCGTCCCGTTTCGCAGGGTCGAAGACGCGCAGAGTCACGACCTCGACCCAATGAAAAATGTGCTGCGTCGGTTTCACGCCGGACATAATAGCCAGAATCGTGCCAGACGTGGAGACCTTTGGTTTTCCAGGAAATGCCGCAAGGAAAATTCGCCGCGCATTACTCCCAGGCGTATTTTGTTTACGCTCCAGAGTATTATTGAATTGATTTACCTTATAGGGTAATTTGGCCCCCGGGCTGGAAGCGACCAGCCCGGGAGGGGCATCATGCGCATCGACGTCAACGAGTTTTTCCGCCAGGCCGCGGTGCGGATCTGCGGCAACCTGGACGTGGAAAAGGCCATGCTCGACTGCCTGAAATACATCAAAAGCCATATCCCCGCCCAGGCCATGGAGATGCACATCTTCATCCCCGAGGCCAACGTGCTGAAGCCGGTGGCGGCGGTGGCCGTGGACGGATATCCGTATTTCAGGGAGCTCATCCCCGTCCTCCCCGAGGGGAGGGAGACTCCCGCCTCGCTGTGGGAGAACATGGAAGACGTGCTGTTGATCAATCGGCCCGCCGAGGACCGGATGGTCTGCGAAACGTTGCGGGCGATGGGGCGCGAAGGCCAGCACGACTTCTCCCTCCTGATCCTGCGGCTCGAACTCCAGGGGCGGCGCATCGGCAATCTGACGCTGGAGGCTCAAGGCACGAACCGCTTCCTTCCGGAGCACGCGGAACTGATGCGGCTGCTGCGCGAGCCCTTCGCCATCGCCATGGCCAACGCCCTCAAGCACCAGGAAGTGGTCCGGCTCAAGGACCTCCTGGCCGACGACAACCGTTTCCTGCGCACCGAGATGCGCGAACTCGCGGGCGTGGACATCGTGGGCTCGGACTTCGGCCTGCGCGAGGTCATGGCCCAGGTGCGCCAGGTGGCCCCCCTGGAGTCGCCGGTGCTGCTCCTGGGCGAGACCGGCGTGGGCAAGGAGGTCCTGGCCAACGCCATCCACGAGTTCTCGCCCCGGCGCAACGGCCCGCTCATCAAGGTCAACTGCGGGGCCATCCCGGAGTCGCTCATCGACAGCGAACTCTTCGGCCACGAGAAGGGGGCCTTCACCGGCGCGGCCTCGCGCAAGCGCGGCCGCTTTGAGCGCGCCGACGGCGGGACCGTCTTCCTGGACGAGATCGGCGAGCTGCCGCCCCAGGTCCAGGTCCGGCTCCTGCACGTGTTCCAACGTCACGAGATCGAGCGCGTGGGCGGCGGCGAACCCGTGCCCGTGGACATCCGCATCGTGGCGGCCACCCACCGCGACCTGGAGCGCATGGTGGCGGCCGGGGAGTTCCGCGAGGACCTCTGGTTCCGGCTGAACATCTTTCCGGTGCGCATCCCGCCTCTGCGCGAACGCAAGGAGGACATCCCGGCCCTGGTGCACCACTTCATGGAGAGCAAGGCCCGTGAACTGAAGATGCACGAGCGGCCGGTGCTGCCGCCCGGGGCCATGGAGCGCCTGAAGAGCTACAGTTGGCCGGGCAACGTCCGCGAACTGGAGAATATGGTGGAGCGGGCCATGATCCGCAGCCGCGACGGGGTGCTCGTGTTCGACACGCCCCGGCTCGAGGGCGGGGCGTTCGCCGGGGACGCGGGGGCTTCGGGCGACGGCCGCTTCCTGCCGCTGGACGAGCTCAACGCCCGGCACATCCGCGCGGCCCTGGACCTGGCCCGGGGCCGGGTCAACGGCGCGGGTGGGGCGGCCGAGCTCCTGGGCCTGCACCCGAACACCCTGCGCAAGCGCATGATCCGCCTGGGCATTCCCTTCGGCCGCAAGGCTCCGCCCGTTGGGGCCTGGACGGAGACGCCCGAGGCGCGGTAAGTTGCGCACGGAGCCGGTACATATGGTCAGCGACATCGCCGTCATCGCCCCGGACGTGGACCTCATGGCCCAGTTCGCGAAGATCCGTCGGGAGACGGTCATCGACTTCGCCCTGGCCAAGGGCCTGTTCGAGGAGGCCATCGACGTGGCCCGGGAGCAGGTGGCCCTGGGGGCCAAGGTGCTCATCAGCCGGGGCGAGACCACCGTGCAGATCCGCTCGGCCATCAATGCGCCCGTGGTGGACATTCCGATCACCGTGCATGACGTGATCCCGCTCATTGATCAGGCCCGCAACCACAGCCGCCGCATCGCGGTGATCGGCTTCGGCGAGATCGTCAAGGCCGCCCGGGTGGCCGCGCCGATCCTCTCCGTCGAGCTGAGCATCTTCCAGTTGCGCTCCACCAAGGAAATCCCGGGAGTCGTGGCCCGGGTCCGGGAGATGGGGATCACCGTGGTGGTGGGCAACCCCCAGTCCGTGGCCCTGGCCGAGAGTTTCGGCCTCCGGGGTTTTCCCCTGCGGACCGCGGATTCGGTCCTCCTCGCGACCCTGGAGGAGGCCGCCAAGTTGGCCGCGGTGGTGCGCCGCGAGAAGGAATGGCTGCTGCGCCAGCAGGTCTTCATCGACTCCAACCGCGAGGGAGTCCTGATCCTGGACGACCAGGGCCGCCTGCTGCAATCCAACCAGCTGGTCCACCTGGACCCCGCCGCGGAGAGCGCGTTGTTCACGGAAGACGGGGGCTCGCGGCGGCTCAAGGACGGCGATATCCTGGAGGCGGTGCGCGCGGGAGGGACCTGGAGCGGCATGGTTCAGGCCGACGGCGGGGACTCGGAATACCTTTGCCGGGTGCATCCGGTGGCCCGCGAGGGTCAGAATTTCGGGGCAGTGGTTCTTCTGGAGCCCTGCCCGGGCCAGGACCAGGACCGGCGGCGCGACGTCTTCCAAAAGGGACTGGTGGCCCAGCACCGTTTCGAGGACATCATCCACGACGGCCCGGCCATGCGTGACCTCATCGAGCGGGCCCGCAAGTACGCCGCCGCCGACTCCACCGTGCTCATCCTGGGCGAGTGCGGCACGGGCAAGGAACTCATCGCCCAGAGCCTGCACAACGCCAGCCGCCGCCGCCACGGACCCTTCGTGGCCGTGAACTGCTCGGCCCTGCCCGAGCATCTGCTGGAGAGCGAGCTCTTCGGCTATAGCGACGGCGCGTTCACCGGAGCGCGCAGGGGCGGCAAGAAGGGGCTTTTCGAACTGGCCGAGGGCGGGACCATCTTCCTGGACGAGATCGGCGAGATGGCTCTGCCCATGCAGGTCAAGCTCCTGCGCGTGCTGGAGGAGCGCCAGATCATGCGCCTCGGCGGAGAACGGCTGTTGCCCGTGGACCTGCGCGTGCTCTGCGCCACCAACCGCGACCTGGCGCGCATGGCGGGCGAGGGCCGCTTCCGCCAGGATCTCTACTTCCGGATCAACGTCCTGCGCCTGACCTTGCCGCCGCTGCGCGGGCGGGGGGAATGCCTGGAGGCCCTCGTGCGGTATTACGGGCGGGAATTGAGCCGCCATCTGGGCTGCCCACCACCGGACCTGGGCGAGGACGCCTGGGAGGTCTTGCGCGGCTATTCCTACCCGGGCAACGTACGCGAGATGAAGAGCATCCTGGAACGGATCATGGTCGACTGCTGGGGCCGCCGGGTCACCCGCGAGGACATCCTCAAGAATATTGAAAGCCCGCCGGGACAGCCCCTGGCGGAGCCGTCCCGGCGGGAGGACGACGCGGTCTTGCGGCGCGAAGAGATGCGCCTCATTCGGCGGACCCTGGACGAATGCGGCGGAAACCGTTCCGAAACGGCCCGTCGCCTGGGCATCAGCACCACCACCCTCTGGCGGCGGCTGAGCGGCGGTCCCAGGCAGTAGTCAATCCCGCTTCATGGGCTCCCGCGCGAGCAGGGCTCCGGCCAATCCGGCCAGGGCCACCCCGATGTACAGCAGACAGGACAGGGAATAGGCCCCGGCGGTGAAGCCGCCCGAGGCGGTCCGCCCCTGGCTTTCCAGAATCCAGCCGGTGAGCGGCTGGAACAGGGAGACTCCGAAGGACGGGAAGGTGTTCAGGAGCCCGCCGCCCGTGCCCGTGGCCTTGTCGCCGAAGAGGTCGCGCACCGAGGCGAATCCCACGGAGAGCGAGCCCATGCCGAAGGCCGCCAGGCCGAAGAACCAGAGATAGAGCGCCCAGAGCGGCAGGGCGGCTCCCCAGAGAGCCAGGGCGGCGAAGAGCGCGGCCAGGCAGAAGGAGTTGAGCAGCATCACCGGCCGCCGGGCCCGGAAGACCGAGTCCGAGAGCCAACCGGCCAGCGGTCCGCCCGCCAGCATGCCCAGGCCCATCATGGTCAGCACCGAACCCGCCTGGCCCCTGCTCAGGCCGTGCACATCCATGAGGAATGGGCCGCCCCAGAGCCCGCCGAAGCTCATGTGGATGCCGAACTGGCAGAAAAACCACAGGGCGATGAACCAGAAGTCGCGACTGGCGCAGATGGTCCGCACGGAATGCCAGAGCTCGGCGGCTCCCGCGCGCTGCGCGCCGTTTTCCCGTCCCATGCCCACAGGCGAGGGCAGGCCCATCTCTTCCGGCGAGTCGCGGACCCAGAGCCAGAGCGCGACGGCGAGGATCACCCCGGCGCCGCCGCTCAGAAGCAGCCCCGCGCGCCATCCAACCAGGGAGCAGAGCTGCGCCATGGGGCCGGAGCCCAGGATGAGGCCCACGCCGCCCATGCCCAGGTAGATGCCGCTCATGCGCGCGAAGGTCTGCGGCGGGAACCAGCGGCTGATGAGCTTGATTCCGCAGATGAAGACCACGGAGAGGCCGAAGCCCATGAGGGCCCGGCCGATGGTCAGGCCGGCGACGGATCCGGCCATGCCGAAGATGACCGCTCCGGCTCCGGCGAGGAAGAAGAACAGCGGCAGGGTGCGCCGGGGGCCGAGGGAGTCGGCCAGCAGCCCGCTGGGCAGCTGCATGGCCCCGAAGGTGAAGAAGAAGACCGAGGCCAGGGCTCCCATGGCCGGGGCTCCGATCCGCATCTCGCGCATGATGTCCAGGGCCATGACCGCGGGGCTGACCCGGTGGAAGGGTACGAAGAGGTAGGCCAGGCAGAGCAGGAGGAAGATGAGCAGCGCTTGGCGCGTAAGCTGTTTTTCAGACATGGACGGGTCCTTCTATTCAGGAGTTGCAGGCGGCGCGTCGGCCGTCCAGGGAGTACAGGGCGAGCCCGGCCCAGATGCAGCCGAATCCGAAGGCCCGGGCCGGGGTCACGATTTCGCCGAAGGCGTAGACGCCGAGCAGAAAGGAGACCGAGGGCATGACGTACTGGAGGATGCCCAGGGTGGTCATGCGCGCACGGTGCAGCCCGAAGTTGTAGAGGATCTGGGTCAGGGCGGTGATGACGCCCGCGCCCACCAGGAGCAGGTCCATGCGCAGGTCGCCCTGGCCCATGGAGGACTGCCCCTGGGAGATGAGCCAGGCCATGTAGGCTCCGAGCACGGGCAGGGTGAAGGCCAGCTCCAGGGCGAGACCGGCCGTGGCTCCTATGGGGGCGTGCTTGCGCGAAACCGCGAAGGCCGCCGAGGTCAGGGCTATGGCCAGGGCCAGCCAGGGAAAGGCGCGTTGGTGCACGGTCATGACCGCCACGCCGCCGGCCGCCATGCCGATGGCGATCCACTGGAGGGGGCGCGGCCGTTCCCGGAAGAGGCAGGCTCCGGCCAGGACGCTCAACAGGGGCAGGATGTAGCTCCCCAGGCTGATCTCCAACACCCGGCCCCTGCCCGATCCCCAGATGTGCAGGCACCAGTTCGCCATGTGGGCCGCGCTGCACAGGCCGATGAAGAACAGGTTGCGCCGGTCGCGGCAGGCCGCCAGGAACTCGCGGCCCAGCCTTGTCAGGCAGAGCGCCGGAAGCAGCAGGGCCAGACCCCAGATCGAACGGTGGCAGACCACCTCCAGGGGCGGGACGGCCGCGAAGTTCCTCCAGTAGAGGGGAAAGAGCCCCCAGCAGATGTACACGGTGAACAGGGAGGCGATCCCCGAAGCCGTGGTTTCATTGAGTCCCGCGCGCGGAGCGGCGGACCCGGGACGGGGCCGGCTCATAACCCGCTGTCGAGCGCTCCATCCGGGGTGAAGGTCAGGGGGCCGGGATCGCGCCAAACCCCGAGCACGAGGCCTTTGGCCAGGAGGTCCTGGAGCAGGGCCTCGGTGACGAGCATCCGGTCCAGGGCCGAGGTGGACTTGACGACGCAGGCGCGGACGCGACTTGTTTCCGGCTGCCAGCAGACGCGCAGTCCGGCCTGGATGGCCAGCTTTTCGGTGGGCAGAACGGGAGGGATGCGCACCCGGGTCATGCAGGCCGACGTCATGGCGTTGAAGTACATGGACATGAGGTCCAGGCCGTCGGCCGTGCCGCGGGGAATGAAATCGGCGTTGCCCACGCCGATGCCGTTGCCGCCGGAGGCCTTGGTCACGCGCAGGGCGACGATGCTGTTGATGTAGGGCGGGCGCATGGGATCGCCGCGGAAACCCTCGCGGCCGATGACCTTGAGGTCCATGCCGGTGCCGCTGATGTCCTTGCCCAGGTATTCCACCACGAGGAGATCGAGCTGCTCGAAGGGCAGGCTCGGCGCGTGCGCCTTGGACAGGGCCAGGAGCCGCCGATCGGCCTCGAAGAATCCCTCGGGCGGCACGCCTTCGATGACGGCCAGCTCCTTGTGGCTGTTTTCGACCACGGCCACGCCGAGGAGGAACTTGGCCCGCGCCAGGGAATGTCCCGCGATGCGGGGCATGAGTTCGGCCAGGCCCCGGCGGCCGTAGACGTGCACGTTGCGCGCGCCCGTGGCCTTGCCCAGGCCCACGGAGACCATCTTGCAGAGGCCGCTTTCGATCTCGGCCTCGAAATTCGTATGCTGTTTGACCCGGGCGATGATGATGATGCCGTCGGCCTCGAAGGCGTTGCGGTCGATGTGGGCGTGCACGCCGGGTTCGACCTCGCCCAGGTCCACCGAGTCCATGCTGGAGAGCACGGGCGCGCCCATGGTCTCCTCGTTGACGCCGAGCTTGGACAGGACTCCGATCTGGCCTTCGGCCGTGCCTCCGCCGTGGCTGCCCATGGAGGGAACGATGAACGGGGCGAGGCCCATGCCGCGCAGACGCTTGATCACCCCGAGCACGAGGTGGGGCAGCCGGGCGATTCCCCGACTGCCGACCGCCACGGCGATCCTGGAGCCGGCCGGCAGAGAGGCCAGGGCGTCGCCGGCCGCCAGGGCCTTGTCCAGAGCCCCCTCGAAGTCCGAGAGGGCCGGGAGGCCCGGCTGCCGGACCGCCACGCCGTAGAACGGCGGCAACGGCTGGTCCGGCAGGCCGGGGATGTGCAACTCGGGGAATCGTGGAGTGTACGTTTGGTCGGGCATGGGTCACCTTCCTCGAGTTGCGACAGGGGGGTTACATGTTCTCGGCCGTGGCCGGTTGCGCCTTGGCGCAATCCCGCAGCCGGGCCTTGCGCTTGGAGTACAGGGACCAAGCCACCGAGAGAGCCGATACGGCCAGGAAGAAGAGGGCGATGGGCCGGTCGAGATAGCCCGCCAGGGTATTGTTGCCCATGACGATGCTCACCCGGAGCTGGCTTTCCGCCATGCCGCCGAGCATCAGCCCGAGAACCAGGGGCAGGAGCGGGAAGCCCAGGCGGGAGAATGCGTATCCGACCATGCCCGTGCCGAAGAAGACCCAGACGTCGGTCATGCTGCTGTTCAGGGCGTAGGAACCGATGACGCAGAGGCCCAGGATGATGGGATAGAGGATGAAGCGCGGGATCATCAGGGCCCGGATGAGCACGCGGATGAAGTAGACCTGCAGCAGGAGCATGAAGATGTTGCTGATGAAGTAGGCGCAGAGAATGATCAGCACGAGGTGGCTGTGGTCGCGCATGAGCAGCGGGCCGGGCTGCACGCCGTGGATCATGAACGCGCCGAGCATCATCATGGTCGTGGCGTCGCCGGGGATGCCCAGGGTCAGCAACGGGATCATGGCGCCGCCGGTGGCCGCGTTGTTGGCCGATTCGGAGGCGATGATGCCGTCGGGATTGCCCTTGCCGAAGCTGTCCGGATCGGGTGAGGCGGACTTGGCCTGGGAATAGGCCACGATGTTCGACAGACCGGGGCCGATGCCGGGCAGGATGCCCACGCCGATGCCGATGAGCGAGGACCGCACCACGTTCTTCACCGAGTGCCTGAAGCGGGCGGCGATGCCCAGGAACTCGCGCACGGTGAAGTTGGCGTTGATGATCTTGAACGGTTTCTTGATGTCCGTCACGTCGCGCAGGATCTGGGAGATGGCGTACATGCCGATGAGCACGGGCATCATGGCGAAGCCGGACTGCAGGGCGGAAATCCCGAAGGTGAAGCGCGTCACGCTGTCCGTCTCGCTCAGGCCGACCATGGCCATGAGCATGCCGATGCAGGCCGAGATGAGGCCCTTGGTCAGCGACTTGCCCGAGATGGAGATGATGCAGCTCAGGGTGAAAACCACCAGCGAGAAGTACTCGCAGGGGCCGAAGCGCAGGGCGAAGGCGCCGAGAATCGGGGAGATGAGGGCCAGGGCGAAGAAGGAGAGCAGGCTGCCCAGGAAGGAGGCGAAGACCGCGTAGCCGAGCGCCTTGCCCGCTTCCCCTCGTTGCGCCATGGGAAAGGCGTCGAAGGTCGTGGCCACCGAGGATGGCGTGCCCGGGATGTTCAACAGGGCCGCCGAGACGAGGCCTCCCGAGATGGAGCCGATGTACACGGCCACGAGCATGACCAGCCCCTGCTCCACGTCCATGCCGAAGGTGATCGGCACGAGCAGGGCCACGGCCATGGTGGAGGTGAGGCCGGGCATGGCTCCGACCACGAGCCCGCCGAACACGCCCAGGGACATGAGCAGAAAATTGAACGGCGTGAAGATGTCCACGATCTGGCTGAATTCGAACATGACGATCCCCCTAGGGCAGGAAGAGCTTGAGCAGCGAGGCGAAGATGTACTGCAGTCCGAGGGTGATGCCCGCGGAGACCACGCCGTAGATCGCCAGATGCTTGCGCGTGCAGGGCCCCAGCAGGCACATCCCGGCGAAGAGGAAGGGAATGGTGGCGGCCACATATCCGAGCAGGGGCAGGAGCAGGAGGTAGAGCACCGTCAGTCCCACCAGCCCCCAGCGCAGGATGAACGTGGCCCTTCCATCGGAGGACGCCCCGGCGGCGCAGGCCGTCTTGCCGTCCACGCGGCCCAAGCTCTGGAACAACAGCACCAGGGAGAGCACGGCCAGAATGCCGATGAGGATGCGCGGAAAGAAAACCGGCCCCAGAGCGTAGATCATGCTCGTGTCGATGAGCGTGCTCTGTTGGTAGAGCGCCGCGCTGAAAGCCAGCAGAATCAAGGCCATGATGCAATCGCCCGTCTTGATCTTCATGGGAATTCTCCTTCGAACCATGGTGGACCTCCGCGCCTCGCTTTCGGGAAGGGCGCGGGCCGTCCCGCAGGAACGGCCCGCGCGGGAGGGGGAGGTCACTTGAGCAAGCCGTTTTCCTTGGCCAGCTCGCGATACAGATCGGACTCCTTCTGCCAGAGCTTGGTCATATCCTCGGGCCCACGGTAGAAGGGCGTGATGGACTGCTCCTTGAGCGCCTTCTGGGTGGCCGGGTCGGCCAGAACCTTCTGGAAGGAGGCGTTCAGGGTGGCGACGACTTCCTTGGGCGTGTCCTTGGGAGCGAATACGGAGTAGACGAACTCATAGGTGGCGTCCACGCCCAGTTCCTTCAGGGTCGGGATGTCCGGCGCGAATTCGGAGCGGTCGCTGTTGACCATGGCCAGGACGCGCAGGTCGCCGGACTTCACGTAAGGCTCAACGGCGGCGTAACCCACGGTGGTGATGTCGCCGTTGTTGCTCAGCAGGCTGACGATGCGGCCCTTGTCGCCGGTGGCCGGGATGAACATGGGCTTGAGCCCGCCAACGGCGTGGCTGATGTTCAAGAAGGTGAAGTGGGAGACCGCGTTCAGGGCCAGCACCCAGCGGATCTTGCCGGGTTCGGCCTTGATGGCCGCGAAGGCTTCGGCCGGGGTCTTCCAGGGGCTGTCCTTGCGCACGATGAGCGCCGTGTCGCCCTTGGCCGCGATGCAGACCGGCACGAAATCCTTCCAGCCGTAGTCGGCCTTGGTCACCATGGGAGCCACGGCCAGGTTGCCCGGGTGCTCCCAGAGCAGGGTGTAGCCGTCGGGCCGGGCCTTGAAGACCTGGAGCGCGCCGTTGAGGCCGGCCGCGCCGTCGATGTTGGAGACGACCAGCGGCTGGGGCAGGATGTCCTTCAGATGGTCGCCGATGATGCGGGCGGAGATGTCGCTGCCGCCGCCCGGCTTCCACGGGACCACCACCTGGATGGGTTTTACGGGGTAGTCCCCGGCCATGACCGGAACGGCCAGGCAGAGAACGGCCAGCATGATGAACAGGATACCCTTGCGCATGACTCCTCCTTGTGACGGTTGTTTAAGCCCGTTGACTCCTAGAGGCCAGGCCCCCGGAGGTACACTTCAAGGTTGTCGTCCACGTTCATGGTTTCTCCCTTGGTCATTCGGCCGGAGGCGAAGCGCAGGACCTCGGCCACGAGACGCTCCCCGGCCTGGGCGATGGGCTCGCGCTCGGAGATGACCGTGCCGGAACTGAAGTCCATTTCCTGATGCGCCTTCTCCCATGTGCGGGGACTGCCGGTCATGTACAGGGTTGGGGTGATCAGGCCGGTGTTGGCCGTGGGCATCATGGCGTCGTTGGGGAACCAGCCGCCGCCCACCTGGAAGATGTTCAGCACGGAGCCGGCGGCCGCGAAGCCGAGGAAGAGGGCTGTGGAGGACATCCAGGAGTCCATGTAGTAGAGGCCCTTGCCGCTCGGGATCTCGGCGTATTTCACGCAGCCCTGGATCGGCTTGGCGCCGGACTTGGCGATGGCGCCCAGGGATTTCTCTTCCAGCGTGGTCAGGCCGGCCTGGATGTTGGCGGGGATGGGATTGATGGTGCGGATGTCCTCGCCGGTGGAGCGCGCTTCCTCCTCCACACGGGCCACGGCGTCCAGGAATTTCCGGCGTTCGACCGGGTCCGTGAAGCGCTTGGCCACGAGATGCTCGGCGCCGATGACTTCGGTGGTTTCGGAGAACATGGCCGTGCCGCCCGCGTCCACGATGCGGTCGAAGAGGTGGCCGACCACGGGGTTGCCGGACATGCCCGAGGTGGCGTCGGAGTAGCCGCATTTCACGGCCATGTGCAGCGCGCCCAGGTCCACTTCCCGCCGTTGGCACTCACTGGCCTGCTGGACCAGGAGGCGGGCCTTGCGCATGCCCAGGCCCACGGCCTGCTGGAAGCCGCCGCAGGCGTCCATGAACAGGGTGTCCATGGGCTTGCCGCTTTTGGCGATCTCTCCCACGATGGCTTCATGGGTGAATTCCGGATATCCGCCGTTTTTCTTGTTGCCGACGATGAGCACCGCGCCGACGTTGGCGTTCTTGGCCAGACCCACGATGGTCCGGGCGATGGTCGCGCGGTCGTCGGCGTCGCGGCCGTTCTCGTTGGGCTGGACGAAGAGCTTGGTCCCGCTCACGAGCTTGGTGATCAGGGCGGCGAGGTTGGCCGCGCCTCGGCCGTTGGCCATGACGAGCGTGTAGTTGCGGATGCCGGTGGCGCCGTCCGGGCGAACGTAACCCAGGAATTTCATGCCTTTCCCTCCGAGATGTCGCCGCGGCCGCGTTTGCCTTCGACGTTGTGGATGTGGACGCACTCGCCGGCCTTGATGGCCTTGGCGGCCTTGCCGATCACTTCCTTGTACTTGAGGATGTCGCCGCCTGGGGTGATGTCCTTCACCGCGGCCTTGAACCCGAAGGGAATGTCGTCCACCGCGATGAACGAGTGAGGGGCGCCGTCCAGCACGTAGGAGACGGTGTCGCCTTTGGAGATGTCCTCAATGGCGTTGCCGACGTTGTCGGCGGCGCTCATGACGATGATGGCCTTCATTCGTTCCTCCTCTGTTGGAACCAAGTGAAGGCCCATAAAGCAAGAGGCTTGCCAATATTAGAAATATTGGCGCAGCATCCCGCAATGCTTGTGTTTATGCTCTATTCTGATGTGTCCTGGAGAGGGCTGGCGATCTGAAAAGAAACGGATTTCATTTTAATATGAAATTGTGCCTTGCAATTCAATTTCAAAATGAAATACCCGGTGTCCGGGCCGGGTCAGTCCTCGCGGCCCCGGAACTCCTCGGCGGCCATGCCGAGGCGGCGCAGGATCTTCTGTAGGGAGACCCGCTCCAGGCCGGAGAGGCGCGCGGCCTGGGAGACGTTGCCGCCGGTCTCCTCCAGCAAGCGCTGCATGTAGGAGCGGGTGAAGTCGTCCACCAGGCGGTGCTTGGCGTCCTTGTAGGTTTCCAGCCGGGCGATGGATGGGGCGGGGCCGCCGCCCGGGGCGTCCAGGAGCCGGACCTGGGCCTGGGTGATCGTCGGGCCGGGGGAGAAGACCACCAGCCGCCGCACGAAGTTGAGCAGCTCCCGGACGTTGCCGGGCCAGGCGCGGCGGGTCAGGTACTCCAGTGCGTCATCGGTCACTTCCTTGCCGCCGGAGTCCAGCTCTCCGCAGGTTTCCCGGAGGTAGTGGCGGACGAGGATCGGGATGTCGTCCGGCCGTTCGCGCAGGGAGGGCACGCGCACCGTGAGCACGTTCAGGCGGTAGAAGAGGTCCTCGCGGAAGACCCCGGAGGCCACCCTGGACTCCAGGTTCTGGTTCGTGGAGGCCAGGATGCGCACGTCCACCTTGATGTTCTCGCTGCCGCCCACGGGCCGCACCGCGCCCTCTTCCAGGGCGCGCAGGAGCTTGGGCTGGAGGTGCGGGGGCAAATCCCCGATCTCGTCCAGAAGCAGGCTGCCGCCGTCGGCGACCTGGAACAGGCCGCGCCGGGGCTGGTCCGCGCCGGTGAAGGCGCCCTTGACGTGGCCGAAGAGCTCGCTTTCCAGAATCTGGTCCGGGATGGCCGTGCAGTTCAGGCTCACCAGCCGCTGGGCCCCCCGGCGGCTCAGGGCGTGGATGGTCCGCGCCACCAGTTCCTTGCCCACCCCGGATTCGCCCAGGATGAGCACGGTGTAGTCCGTGGCCGCCACGGCCTCGATCCGGGCCCGCAGGTCTTGGACGGCCGGGCTTTCGCCGATGAACCCGGCGCGGGAGCCGCAGGTGACCACGGCCGCGCGCAGGCGGCGGTTTTCCGCCAGCAGGGCCGAGCGTTCCAGCCCCTTGGTCACGGCCCTGTAGAGGCCGTCCTGGTCGATGGGCTTGGTCAGGAAGTCGTAGGCCCCGGACTTGAGCGCGGCCACGGCCGTCTCGATGGTGCCGAAGCCGGTGAGCAGGATCACGGACAGGAGCGGGTTCTGGGCCAGGGCCTGGTCCAGCAGGGCCGCGCCGTCCATGCCGGGCATGCGCAGGTCGGTGAGCAGCAGGCCGCAGCGGTTCTCCCGCAACGCCGCCAGGGCCGACGGGCCGTCGTGGCGGACCAGCACGGGGTTGTTCGGAAAGCCCTTGGTGATGAGCCGGGCCACGCCGTTGGCGAAGTCGACTTCGTCATCGACCACGAGGATGACGTCATTCTCGATCGTCTGTTGCATGCGAGTCCTTTTGCTCCTCCGCGCCCGCCACGCGCAGGTGGATGGTCAGCACGGCGCCGTCGCGGCTCTCCGCGTCCACGCGCCCGCCCATGTCGCGGACCAGGCCGTAGACCACGGCCAAGCCGAGGCCGGTGCCCTTGCCCACCTCCTTGGTGCTGAAGAAGGGGTCGAAGATCCGTTGCAGGTTTTCCTCGGGAATGCCGGGGCCGTTGTCGCGCACCACGAGCCGCACCTCTCCGCGTTCCGACAGGTGGCGGGCGGAGATGGTGATGTTCCCGGGCCGCCGGAGGCGCGATTCCTCCAGGGCGTCCAGGGCGTTGATCATCACGTTGGTCAGCACCTGCTCCACGGCGTCGGCGTCTCCGCGCACGAGCGGCAGATCCGCCGGCAGGTCGGTGACGATATCCACGTCCAGGGCCGCCGCCCGCACCTGGAAGACGCGGGCGATGAAGCGCACCGCCTCGATCAGGTCCAGGGCGCTCAGGGAGGCGGGCTTGGGTCGGGCGAAGCGCATCAGATCCTGAAGCACCTTGCGGGCCTGGAGGGTGTGCCGGATGATGATGCTCAGGTCGTCGGCGTTCTCGCTCTTGCCGTCGTTCCAGAGCAGCCGGGAGTAGCAGAGGATCACGCCCAGGGGATTGTTGATCTCGTGGGCCAGCCCGGCGGCCATCTTGCCCACGGCCAGGGCCTTCTCGCCCTGCTGGAGGCGGGCCAGCATGGCCTTCTCGCGCGTGTCGTCGCGGGCGTAGACGATGCTGCGGCCGCGCTCCTCCAGGGCGTGCAGGGGATAGGCGTAGAGCGTCAGGGATCGGCCGTCCGGCAGGATGGTCTCCTCGCGGAAGGGGTCCCCGCCCTCGAAGCGGGCCTCGCGCGAGAGCGCGGGCAGGCCCAGAATCCTGGCCGGGTCGCCGCTGTCCGCGAGACCGTCCAGAAGCCGATGGGCCGAGGCGTTGGCGTGGATCACCGCGCCGTCCTGGTCCAGGAGGAACAGGGGGTCGGCGATGCCCTCGAAGATGGACTCCAGGAGGGTTTTCTGGCTCACGAGGCTTTCCAGGGCCTCCAGGTTCTCCAGCGCGATGCCCAGCTGGCTGCTCACGGCCGTGAGCACTTCCCGCTCCTGGACCGGCAGCTCGCGGGGAGAGTTCCATTCGAGGATGAGAGCCCCGCGTATGGAATCGGCGGCCCGCACGGGCACGGCCGCGCGCGATGCCCGGAAGACCCCCTCGTCGCCCAGCAGGGTCCGCTGGTCCTCGGCGGAGAGGTCCAGGACCGGGGCTCCGGGCGGCCAGACGTAGCGGTTCAGATTGGCGAAGCAGAGAAAGGTCACGACCCTGGCTTCGAAGCGGGCGGCCATGGCTTCCATGGCCTGCTCCAGCAGTCGCCTGCGCCCCTGGCCTTCGGTGAACAGATCGAGCATGTCCACGAAGAGACGCACGTCGGCCTGGCGGGCGTTGGCCTCCTCGAGCAGCTTGCGCGTGCGTTCCTGGACCTTGATCTCCAGGTTGGCGGCGTAGTCGGCCAGCTGGGCCCGGGCGTCGCGCAGGTGGTCCGCGAAGCGCTCCACGTTGGCGACCATGACGTCGATTTCGTCGCCGAAGCGCGGTCGGCGGCCCAGGGTCTTGTCGGCTTCCTCGGGGAAGCGGCTGCGCAGGATGGAGGCCAGCCTGCCGATGTTCTGGACCACGATGCGGTCGAAGAAGAAGTGGTTCAGGCCGAGGATGAGCAGGGTGCCGCAGGCGAAGACCAGGACGAAGATGATCGTCACCCGCCGGATGGAGGCGGCCTCGCGGTCCACCGGCATGGTCACCATGTCCAGGCCGCCGACCTCGCCCACTGCGCGGCCGAATCCGTTGACGCTGCCGTAGCGGGCCAGGAGAACGGCCGGAGCGTCCTCGGGGCGGCCGTGGCAGAGCATGCAGGACTCCTCGAAGACCGCCGGCTTGGCGGCCACATAGTACTCCTCGCCGTTGATCTTTCGGAACTGGCCCAGGGACTGGAGCTTGGGATGCTCGCGGAAGTACTGGATGTATTCCCGCTCCAGCGGCGTGGGCGCGAACTGCGGATTGCGCGGGTTGAGGGCCACGCGCCGGTAGGTGAACTGGTCGTGGGCCGTGTTCAGATCGGTCATCACCGTGCGGGTGACGAAGGAGGTGGACATGGCCTCGATGACGAAGGAGTCCGGCGGCAGGTCCGCGTACATGGTCGGCCGCAGGGTGTCGCGCACGTACGTCTGCACGGCCAGGACGTTGGAGAAGATGAGCCGGGTCTTGTCCTGGACCTCGGTCTCCATGATGGCGCGCAGATAGGAGTTGAGCGACAGGCTGAAGATCAGGCCGATGCCCAGGAGAATGGCGCACTGCCGGAAGATGAGCTTGGCCTGGAGGCGGGAGTGTTTCATTGCTGCCTGTCCGGTTCTCGCCTGGTCCTGGGCCGTCGCCCGTCGTCACCTCGCGCGGGGGTCTCCGGTTTCAGGCATAGTCGCCCGTTGAAGAGAGTGTCAAGGCGCGCCGGAGGCCCCGAGGCCGGGGCGAGTGAGCCTCGGGGCCCCCTGGCGCGGCCGGGTCAGCGCGCGGCGGGCGGCCGCCCGGAGAAGACTTCAGCCTCCCAGGCCTCCACGTAGTAGAGGCTCGTGCCGGGATTCTTGGCCCAGGCGCAGTCGCCGTGGAAGCTCCGCTCCACGGGCCAGGCGCTCTTCCGGGACAGGGCTTCGTCCAGGCTGCCGGCCTCGACGATTTCCTCGGGCGTGGCCGAGAGTTCTCCCTGGGGACCCCAGATGTAGCGGACCTTGTACTGGTTCACGATTGCCCTCCGTGGGAAAAGGCGGGGCGGACGGTTTCGTCCGCCCCGCGCGGTCGTGCGATCAGACGCCGTGGGCGCCGGGAATGAAGCTGCTCACGAAGTAGAGCACCACCAGGAGCACGACGCCCAGACCGAAACCCCAGGCGCAGAGCTTCTTCTCCACGCTGCTCAGGGGTTCGTACTCCATCTTCTGGATTTCCTCTTGAAACTTGAGATCCTTCATCTGTTCCATTGTATTTTCTCCTTGATCATCAGGCCGTGGCGATCGGGGGCAGCATGCCGTGGAAGAACAGCCAGGAGATGAACAGGCCCACCCAGATGATGAACCCGAACAGGCAGACCACGTACACGGTGGTCAGCTTGCCGATGCCCTCCTCCATGAGCTTCTTGAAGTTGGAGACCACGCCGATGGTGAAGAAGGTCAGCACGAAGAAGACCCGGCGCAGGGAGCCCAGGGCTCCCACCATGGTCTTGCCCATGCCCATGCCTTCGGCGGACTGGGTGCAGACGATGAGCAGCAGGAGGAAGGTCAGGATGTAGCCGAGGACGAAGCGGGGGAAGCGCTGCCAGACTTCGCCGAAGCTCATGCGCTGGCCTTCCTTGCACTCGATCTTGGCGCACCAGAGCCAGGCCAGGACGAAGGACCACAGACCGATGAACACGTCGATGAAGACCTTCACCGTGGTGGTGACCATGACCACCCAGCCTTCCTGGTACTTCAGGCCGTCCACGCTCAGGGCCTTGGCTCGGATGAGCGCGTCGGCGATGGCGCCGCTGGCCACCGCGCCGCCGTCGGACTTGACCGCCAGGCCCATCCAGCCGCCGGCCACCATGGGCTCGCCGTGGAGGAACCAGGCCGCCACGAAGGGCAGGATGAGCATCTCCACGCAGGTGAACACGACCACCAGCGAGGAGACCATGATCGGCACCACGGGCCGGGCGCGGATGGCGCCGCCGGTGGCGATGGCCGCGGACACGCCGCAGATGGAGATGCCCGAGGCCAGGGGCGCGGCCCATTCACGGCTGAACTTGAAGTACTTGCGCGAGACGTAATAGACCACGGTCCAGTAGATCAGGTAGGCCTCGACGATGGCGCACAGGCCCCGGAAGATGATCGAGGAGGCCAGGCCCATGGCGTCGGCGGCCTTCACGCCCAACTCCGCGCCCATGATGACGATGGCGATCTTGACGAACATCTCGGGACGGCAGGCTTCCTTGAGCTGCTCGGAGAGTCCGGGCATGAAGTTGCCGACGAAGATGCCCGCCAGCAGGGCCAGGATGAACCCGGCCTCGCCGGTGAGCCCCAGGGACCAGGGGATGCCGGCCTTGGCCAGCTTGTCCGGGGTGACGGCGATGTAGGCGTAATGGCCCGCCGCGAAACAGAGGTAGCTGACGAAGAATACGATGGTGAAGCCCTTGATGAACTTGCCCACGTCGCCCCGCAGCAGCTTGACGGCCCAGGCGAGAATCCCCGTGATGGCCACGTAGGTGATGAGCAGCGACGCGATGCCCGGCAGGCTCTTGTAGGCCCCCGTCGACGCCGAGAGCATCTTGTCCAGGCTGAGCCAGGTGTTGGACTTGACTGCCCAACCCAGCAAGTCCACTCCCAGGATGTTGAAACCCGAAAGAACGAAGATGAGCGACCCGACGAGCAGGGCCATCTTGTCTTCGGTGAACCCGACCTTTCCCTTCATGTTTCCTCCCATTCCGTTGTGTAAGTGTGCCGGCCCGCGCGGCCGGTTCCGGGAAACCGGCTCACCGGAAGCGGACGCGCGGACGGCGTGTTCACTTCAGCAACAAGCGGGCCAGAGTGAATGGGGCGAAAAAGCGTTTTATTCCGGTGTGGTGTGAAGCGAAAAAAAGGGCAAGGTGCATACTCTTCGACCGTGCCTGCCAACTGGAGTTGGCAGGCGGCCGGAGAGCGGCGCGGCCCGAATCTCAGGAAAGGCGTTCCTTGAAATCCGGGTAGCCGAAGCTCCTGACGAGACGCGGCTTGGCCTCGCCCGGCTCCAGGAGCAGGATGGCGGGCAGGTCCACGCCGTTGAAGGTGTTCGTCTTGACCATGGAGTAGATGGCCATGTCCGTGAACACGAGCCGGTCGCCCACGGCCAGGGGCCGGTCGAAGGAGTAGTCCCCGGCCACGTCCCCGGCCAGGCAGGAGACCCCGCCCAAGCGATAGGTGAAGCGCTTTTCCCCAGGTTGCCCCGAGCCCAGGATGTGCGGCCGGTAGGGCATCTCCAGGACGTCCGGCATGTGGCAGGGCACGGCCGTGTCCAGGATGGCCTGGGGCGTTCCGCGCTCCACCACGTCCAGCACCTCGGCCACCAGGAAGCCCGCGTCCAGGGCCGCGGCCTCGCCCGGCTCCAGGTAGACCCGCAGCCCGTGGCGTTCCTGGAAGCCGCGGATGAGGCGGGTCAGCAGGCCGAGGTCGTAACCCGGCCGGGTGATGTGGTGGCCGCCGCCGAAGTTCACGTAGGACAGGCCGGGCAGGAAGCGGGCGAAGCGCTCCTCGAAGGCCGCCAGGATGCGCTCCAGGGCGTCGGCCCCGTGCTGGCAGAGGGCATGGAAGTGCAGGCCTTCGACGCCTTCGGGCAGGCGCTCGCCCAGTTCCTCGCGCAGGATGCCCAGGCGCGAGCCCGGGGCGCAGGGGTCGTAGATCGGGGTGTGGCCCTCGGAGCGGCCGGGATGCACCCGCAGGGCCAACCCGACCCGGCGCGGCGCGGCCTCGACCACCGGGCGCAGCCGTTCGAGCTGGCCCAGGGAGTTGAAGACCACGTGGTCCGCGTGGCGGACGATCTCGGTCAGGCCGGCGGGAGAGTAAGCGGCGGCGAAGGCGTGCACCTCGCCGCCGAACTCCTCGCGGCCCAGGCGGGCCTCGTTGGGCGAGCTGGCGCAGACTCCGTCCAGGGCCCAGCGCAGGTGACCGAAGCCGCTCCACATGGCGAAGGCCTTCAGGGCCAGCAGGATGCGGCAGCCCGTGTCCGAGCGCACCCGTTCCAGGATGGCCGCGTTGGCCCGCAGCCGGGCGGCGTCCACCACGAAGCAGGGGCTCGGCACGGCCCGGGGGTCGAAGCCCGGAGCGCCGCTCACAGCCAGGTCTCGACCCAGGGCAGGCCGCGCTTGCCCAGCTCGGCCAGGAACGGATCGGGGTCGAACTGCTCCATGTTCCAGACGCCCGGCTTGCGCCAGATTCCCTGGACCATCATGGCCGCGCCGACCATGGCCGGGACGCCCGTGGTGTAGGAGATGGCCTGGGAGTTGGTCTCCTTGTAAGCCTCCTCGTGGTCGCAGATCTGGTAGATGTAGTAGCCCTTTTCCTGGCCGTCGCCGGCCTCGCCCCGGATGACGCAGCCGATGCAGGTGCGGCCCTTGGTCAGCGGGCCCAGGGAGCCGGGGTCCGGGAGCACGGCCTTGAGGAACTGCAGGGGCACGATCTGCTGTCCCCGGTAGTCCACGGGGTCGATGCGGGTCATGCCCACGTTCTCCAGGACCTGGAGGTGCTTGAGGTAGTTCTCCGAGAAGGTCATCCAGAAGCGCGCCCGCTTGATTTCGGGGAAGTGCCGGACCAGGGACTCCAGCTCCTCGTGGTACATGAGCAGGCACTTCTTCTTGCCGATGCCCTCGGGGAAGTCGTAGGTCCAGGCGAAGGACAGGGGATCGGTCTCCACCCAGTCGCCGTGCTCGTAGTAGCGGCCCCGGGCCGTGACCTCGCGGATGTTGATCTCGGGGTTGAAGTTGGTGGCGAAGTGCTGGCCGTGGTCGCCCGCGTTGCAGTCGATGATGTCCAGGGTGTCCATGCGCCGGAAGTGGTGCTTCCTGGCGTGAGCCGTGAACACGTTGGTCACGCCCGGGTCGAAGCCCGAGCCGAGCAGGGCCATGATCCCGGCCTTCTCGAAGCGCTCCTGGTAGGCCCACTGCCACTTGTACTCGAACTTGGCCACGTCCGGCGGCTCATAGTTGGCGGTGTCCAGGTAGTCCACCCCGGTCTCCAGGCAGGCGTCCATGATGTGCAGATCCTGGTAAGGCAGGGCCACGTTGAGCACGAGCTTGGGCTGGAAGTCCTTGATGAGCGCCACCAGCTCGGGGACGTCGTCGGCGTCCACCCCGGCGGTGTGGATGGGCCGGGGCAGCTCCCGGGCGATGGCGTCGCACTTGGATTTCGTGCGCGAGGCCAGCAGGATGTCGGAGAAGATCTCCGGGGCCTGGGCGCACTTGTGCGCCACCACGCGGCCCACGCCGCCCGCTCCGATGATGAGCACCTTCGACATGATGTCCACCTCCTTGGCGCGAAGCGCCGCTGCGGGGACCCTCCCCGCATTTCTGGAAAAGCCGGGAACCGGCCCGGCCCGGCTCAGCGTTCGTAATAGGTGTAGCCGCGCAGCCCGTCCTCGAAGGCGCGCATGATCTCGCGGCGTTCGCGGGCGGTGATGCGGCCCTCGCGCACCCCACGCTCGGCGGTCTCCCGGAAGCGCGTGAGCAGGCGCTTGGGATTGAACTCCACGTAGGAGAGCACGTCGGCCACGGTGTCGCCCTCGGCCTCGCGCACGAAGTCGAAGGTTCCGTCCTCGTGGATGCGGATGGAGACCACGTTCGTGTCGCCGAGCAGGTTGTGCAGGTCGCCCAGGGTCTCCTGGTAGGCTCCGACGAGGAACACGCCGAGGTAATATTCCTCGCTGTCGGCCAGCTCGTGCACGGGCAGGGCCTTGGCCACGCCGTGGGGGTCGATGAAGCGGTCGACCTTGCCGTCGCAGTCGCAGGTGATGTCGGCCAGGATGGCGCGGCGCGAGGGCATCTCGTCCAGACGGTGCACCGGCATGATCGGGAAGACGTGGCCGATGGCCCAGGAGTCGGGCACGGACTGGAACACGCTCATGTTGGCATAGTAGATGTCCGAGATGGCCTCGTCCAGGTCGTCCAGCTCCGGCGGGGTCTGCTTGAGCTGCTTGAGGAGCACGGCGGCCTTGTTGACCATGTGCCAGAAGATGGTCTCGGCCAGGGCGCGCTGGCGCAGGCTCACGTGGCCGTGGCGGAAGAGCCCCCGGATCTCGTCGCGGTAGTAGACCGCGTCGTTGAGGCTCTCCTGCACGTTGCGCACGCTCATGGTGCGGGCCGCGTCGTAGAGGTTCTCGATGAGCGTCGGGGTGTCCCCGGGCAGGGCCTTGGGCAGGGGCTGGGCCTCGAAGCGCGCGGAGTCCAGGATGTTGAAGAGCAGCACCGAGTAGTAGGCCACCAGGGCGCGGCCGGACTCGGTGATGAGCACCGGGTGCTCCACGCCCTTCTCGTCCATGGTCTGCATGACCGCCTCGACCACGTCGGCGCAGTATTCGTCCAGGGTGTAGTTGCGGGAGTTGATGAAGTTGGTGTGCGAGCCGTCGTAGTCCACGGCCAGGCCGCCGCCGAGGTCCAGGTAGCCCATGGCCGCGCCCTCGTCCACCAGGCCGGAATAGACCCGGCTGGCCTCGATGACCGCCGCGCGGATGTCCCGGATGTTCGGGATCTGGGAGCCCAGGTGGTAGTGGAGCAGGCGCAGGCAGTGGAGCATGCCCTCGGAACGCAGGCGGTCCACCACCTGGACGATCTGGGCCGTGTCCAGGCCGAAGATGGAGCGGTCGCCGCCGGAGTCGGTCCAGTGGCCCCCGGCCTTGGCCGCCAGCTTCATGCGCGCGCCGAGCATGGGCTCCACGCCCAGGGCCCGGGAGCGCTCCAGGATGAGCTCCAGTTCCGAGGGCATCTCCAGGACGAAGAAGATGTTGAAGCCCATCTTGCGGGCGTGCAGGCCCAGGTCGATGAACTCCTCGTCCTTGTAGCCGTTGCAGACCAGGCAGGCCTCGGGGTCGCGGAGCATGCCCAGGGCCGCGATGAGTTCGGCCTTGGAGCCCGCCTCCAGGCCGTGGTGGTGGCGGCCGCCGTGGCGGGTGATCTCCTCGATGACCTGTTCCTGCTGGTTCACCTTGATTGGGAACACGCCCCGGAACACGTTGCGGTAGGAGAGCCGCTCCATGGCCGTGCGGAAGGCCTCGTGCAGGTGGGAGATCTGGGAGTCCAGGATGTTCTCCACGCGCAGGAGCACGGGCATGTCCAGGCCGCGTTCACGCAGTCCCTTGATGATGCGGGGAATGGAGACGCGGACCTTCTTGTTGTCCAGGAAGGGGGTGATGACGACGTGGCCCTCGCGGGAGACGTCGAAATAACCCGCGCTCCAGTTGCGGATGCTGTAGAGCTCGGCGGATTTTTCCGCGTTCCAGCGCTCCAGGGTGTCCTTCTTGACCATTTCTCCTCCATGCCGGACAGGCCCCAAAGGAATGACGCACGGGAAAACCGGGTTACACACGCCGGGGACATGCGGATAGGGTTTCCTTCTTGTTTTGTAAAGGAAAAAAATGAGCATGTATGCATTTTTTTCACGACGCGCGGAACGTGAGCGTTCCCGCCTCAACGCGGACCGTTTCAAATCCTCTTCAAGACATGATGGTTATGAAATGTTGTACACCGAGACACGGAAAAAAATCGCCTTGAGCGAATCAGAACCAGTGTATTTTATGTCCATATGAAAAGTTAAAGAAGGAGAAAAATACGCATCCTAGCGTCATATCGTGCAGAGAGTGAACGCATGATGGACATTGATTGGACGCATGAGGGCGTATCTCCGGTCAGTGGCAATGGTCGAATCTGCTGAAAAAAGGCTATTTGCTGAAAAAACGTGGCCATTTAAAAGAACATACACCCGTTATTCTTGCACCGTCATCTGGATGTGCGCGCCACGCGGCATGCGCTTCCACCCGGCGCAAGAATGCGGCGCGCCGATCGGCGGCGGGACTGCGTGGCGATCCGACGCAATGTCCCCTTTGATTGGGGCGCGGCGCTCGCCCGCTGGAACGAATTGCTTTTATCGGGGCCTGCGGATAGGAAGGATGCGTTCGCCGCCGACCGCGCAAAGGAATCCCATGCCCGAACTCCCGCGCCGTTTCCGTGATTTTCAGGACTCCCTCGGCCTGCCCCCGTCCCTGAGGACGGACTGGGCCTGGCTGCTTTTGCTGAGCGTGCTCACCTACGCCTTCGCCTGCTCCGTGCGTCTGGCCGACGTGCCGGTCTGGCGGCATCCGGCCCTGTCCGTGGGCGGCGAGTTCATCGCGGGCACTCACGACGCCTACGCCTGGCTGGCCGGGGCGCTGGGCGTCGGCGACTTCACCGGCTACGCCTTCACCCGCCTGACCCGCTTCCTGCTCTGGCTCACGGGCGCCAAGCCGGGCAACCTGGCCTTCTGGGGCCCGGCCTTCCTGGGGGCCCTGGCTGCCCCGGTGACGCTCTTCTGGGGCTGGCTTCTGGGCGGCCGTACGGCGGGCGTGGCCGCCGGACTCCTGGGAGCCATCCTGCCGGGCTTCTTCGTGCGCACCCGCCTGGGCTACTGGGACACGGACCTGTTCACGCTCTTCGGCCCCCTGCTGGCGGCCCTGCTGCTGGCCTGCCTCGTGGGCCTGCGCACGGGCCGCTTCGGCGACCCCGCCGGGCGTTCCCGGCCCGTGTCGCCGCTTTGGGCCCTGGCCGCCGGAACCCTGGCGCGGTTGGCCGCCCTGCCGCACTCCGACATCTTCAGCCTGGACATCCTGGCCTTCGCCCTGGCTGTTCCGCTCCTGCTCGTCTTCTCCCGGGGCGGGGAACGCCGCCAGGGCCTGCGCGACCTGACCGTGTTCGGCCTGGCCGCCTTCGCGGGCTGGCGTCAGGGCGATCCCGCCTGGCATTACGCCGTGGGCCTGGGACTGGCCGCGCTCCTGGCCTTCGCGGAACGCCTGCCCTGGCCTTCGGCGCGGCGTCTGGCCGGGAGCGCCTGGACCTGGGGCGTCTGCCTCCTGCTCCTGGGAGCGGGCGTCCACGTCCTGGACCCGGTCTGGACTTTCCTGGGCAAGGCCGGGGTCTATCTGCACCCCGTGGCCGAGAACGCCCGCGTCGCCGACGGCGGGCCGCTCTGGCCCGGCATCACCCAGAGCATCCGCGAGGCCAGGACCGTGCCCCTGGATGATCTGCTCTCCCGCCTGAGCGGGTCGCTCCGGGCCTCCTGCCTGGGCCTGGCCGGGTTCGCGGCGGTGCTCGTGCTGCGGCCCGAGGCGGTTCTCCTGCTGCCCACCCTGGGGCTGGGCCTGTCGAGCTTCTGGCTCGGCAACCGCTTCGGCATGTTCGCCGGACCGGCCGTGATGCTCGGCCTGGGCGTGGGCGTGGACTTCCTGCTGCGCCGGATCCTGCGCGGACGGCGGCCCGAGGCCTTCCTGGCCCTGGTGGGACAGGGGCTTCTGGCGGCGGTCCTGGCCCTGCCCCTGGGCGACATGTACCGGGGCCTGCCCGCCACGCCGGTGCTGGATCGGGTGCATGCCGAGACCCTCCAGAACCTCCGGCTCGCGGCTCCGCCGGACGCCCGGATCTGGACCTGGTGGGACTTCGGCTACGCCACGCAGTATTACGCCCAGCGGATGACCCCCACGGACGGCGGCCGCCACGCGGGCCGGGACATCTTCCCCCTGGCCCTGGCCCTGACCACGCCCGACGCCCGGCAGGCCGCGGCCATGATTCGTTTCGCGGCCGCGCACGGCGACGACCCGGCCTCGGAGTGGGACCGCCTGCCCGCCGCCGAGACCGAGGACGCCATCCGGGGCCTGGGCCGCGCCGACTCCGGCCCGTGGACCGGACCGCGCCAGTATCTCGTCGTCACCTGGGAGAACCTCGAACTGGCCTGGTGGATCACCTTCTACGGCGGCTGGGACGTGGTCCACGGCGAGGGCCGGGGGCTGCGGGCCAAGCGGCTGGCCGAGGACTTCCGCCTGGACCGCGACAACGGCACCCTGACCCCGGAGAACGCCTCCTTCCCCATCGCCCTGGGCGGTCTGGACGTGCTCTCGTCCGAGGGCTCGGAGCGCAAGGACTTCGGCCGGGAGAACGCCCCCCGCCTGCTCCTCAACCCGGACCGCGAGGACGCCTTCCTGGTGGACGCCGCCCTGGCCCGGAGCATGCTCGTGCGCCTGCTCCTGGACGACCCGGCGGCCCCGGACATCGCCGCCTCGTTCCATCTTGTCCTGGACTCCTTCCCGCACGTGCGGGTCTACGAGGTCCGCTGACCGGCCGCGACTTGCTTTGCCCGGGGTTTTCCGTAGAAGAACGGTCATGCCGGTTCCATCGCCCGTCGCGGAGACGCGACGCCACTTCGCCCTGGCCGCCCTGGCGGGCTGCAACCTCCTGGCCGGGTTCCTCTGGCAGGCGGTGATCTACGCCCGCGTGGGGCCCGGAGCGTCCACCGACGCCCTGGTGGCGGCCGCCGTGGCTCCCCAGGCCTTCACCGGCATGGTCGGGGTGGCCCTGACCAGCGTGCTCATCCCGCTCTTCGCGGGCGAGGAACGCTCCGGCCAGAACGCCGACGGCCGCCGCTGCCACCTCCAGGTCGGCCTGCTCGGCCTCGCGGCGGCCCTGGCGCTCTGCCTCGCGGCCCCCTGGTGGACCGGCCTGCTGTTTCCGGGCTTCGACCCCGACACGGCCCGGCTCTGCGCCGGACTGGCCCGCATCCAGGCCTTCTGCGTCCCATTCCAACTGGCCACCGTGATTCTCTCGGCCCTGCTCTATGCCCGCGACCGCTACGTCCTGGTGGAGGCGGCGGCCCTGGCCGCCAGCGTGCCGGGGCTGGCGCTTCTCTACCTGCTCCTGCCGGGTCGGGGCGTGGAGGCGGCGGCCTGGCTCGGCGCGGCGCGCGCGGCCGTGGTTTGGGCGGCGCTCCTGCCCGCCCTGGGCCGCGCCGACGGGGCTCCCCGCCAGGGACTGACCGGGCTGATCTGGCGGCGCGCGCGGCCGGTCCTGGCCAACACCGCCTACGCCAAGGCCGACGTGTTCGTGGACCGCTCCCTGCTGTCCATGAGCGCCGGGGGCCATCTTTCGCTCTACGACCTGGCCCAGCAGATGGCGGGCACGGGCGCGAGCCTCCTGGGCAAGGTCTGGGGGGCCACGGCCGTGGCCGGTCTGGCGGCCCGGGCCAAGGCGGGCGACGCGGCCGGATTCCTGCGCCTCTATCGGCGGCGGCTGGCGCTGCTGCTGGCCCTTTCCGGGCTGGCCTATCTCCTGCTCCTGGCTGTGGGCCAGCCCCTGCTCGGCCTGCTGGCCGGGCGCGGCCGCCTCACCGGCACGGACATGCACACGCTTTGGACCTTCCTGGTCCTGCTGGGAGGGGTGCTCGTCTTCGGCTGCGCCGGAGTGGTCACGGCCGGGGCCTTCTTCGCCTTGGGCGACACGCGCACCCCGAGCCTCACGGCGGCCGCCGCCTTCACCCTGTTCATGGTCGGCAAGGTCGCGCTGTTCCCCGTGTTCGGGGTGGCCGGGGTCTGCGTGGCGGCCAGCGCCTGTTCCCTGGCCTGCGCCCTGGCCCAGCATCTCCTCTTCCGGCGGCGTCTGCGCCGGGGGCTCGCCATCGGAATGGGGGGCGCGGCATGAGGATCTGCTGCGTCATTCATTCCCTGGCCCGGAGCGGAGGGGCCGAGAAGATCATGGCCTGGCTGGCCGAGGGGCTGGCCGGACGGGGGCACGAAGTCACGCTCCTGACCCTGGCCGCGCCCGGGGAGGAGGCTTGGCTCCAGCCCAAGCCGTCGGTGCGTGTCCTGTCCCTGGGCCTCGCCTCGGCGTCTCCCAACGTTCTGGCCGCGACCCTCGCCACCATCCGCCGGGTCCGGGTCCTGCGCGCGGCCATTCTGGCCCAGGCCCCGGACGCGGTCCTGTCCTTCATGGACCGGGTCAATGTCCTGACCCTGCTGGCCGTGGCGGGCCGCCTGCCCGTGGTCGCGGCCGAGCGGACCGATCCCGGCGTCCATCGCCCCGGCCGGGTCTGGTCCGCGCTGCGCCGCCTGACCTTTTCCCGGGCCCGGGCCGTGGCGGTGCAGACCCCGGCGGCGCGGGACGGGTTCCCGGCCGCCGTGCGCGGCCGCTGCCGGGTCATCGCCAATCCCGTCTTCCCCCCCGCGCCCGGAGGGGCGGCCTGGACGCCCGGCGGGCCGCTCATCGCGGGCCTCGGCAGGCTGGAGCGGGAGAAGGGCTTCGACGTGCTGCTGCGGGCCTTCGCCCTGTCGGCCCCGGAGCGTCCGGACTGGCGGCTGGCGGTGTACGGTGATGGTTCCGAGCGGGCGAATCTGGAGCGGCTGCGCGACGACCTGGGCCTGTCGGAGCGGGTCTTTTTCCCCGGCTTCACGGACGCGCCCCAGACCGTGCTGCGGGAGGCGGACGTCTTTGTCCTGCCCTCGCGCTACGAGGGCTTTCCCAACGCCCTGGCCGAGGCCCTGGCCCAGGGCGTGGCCTCCTTGGCCACGGCAACCGCCGGGAGCGCGGCGATCGTCCGCCACGGCCGGGACGGCCTGCTGGTTCCGCCCGGAGACGAACGGGCCCTGGCCCGGGAGCTGGCCCGGCTCATGGATGACGGCGCGTTGCGGGCGCGGTTGGCCGGAAACGGGCCCGGGGTCCTGGAGCGCTTCACCCCGGAGGACGTGCTCGATCAATGGGAACAACTCCTGTCCGCCGCGCGCGGGCAGGGATGAGGGGAGACGGGATGAGCGGCGGGAATGACCTGCGTTTCGGTTTCGGCGCGAACTGGCGGGCCTTCCTCGCCACCCTGGACGAGGACCGCATGGCCGTCGCGCGGGACTCCATCCGGGAGCTGCGCGGTCGCTTCTTCCCGGACGACCCGGACTGGGACATCCGCCAGGGCTCGGCCCTGGACCAAGAGTTCCTGGGCGGCCTGGGCCGGTTCGACCTGGTCTATTCCTGGGGCGTGCTGCACCACACCGGGGACATGTGGCGGGCCCTGGCCCAGATGCCGCCGCTGCTCGCGGAGCGGGGCCTGCTCGTCGTCTCCCTGTACAACGAGTGCGGCTTGAGCAGCCGCGTCTGGCGGCGGATCAAGCGGCTCTACTGCCGGTCTCCGAAGCCCGTGCGCTGGATGATTCTGCTGGGCGCGGTGGGATGTTGCGAGACTGTCTCCGCCGCGTTTCGGTTGGCGCGCGGGCAGAACCCCCTGCCGTTCAAGCGCTGGCGCGAGTACCGTCGCAACCGGGGCATGAGCAAATGGCACGACTGGGTGGACTGGGTGGGCGGCTATCCCTTTGAGACGGCCCTGCCCGGCGAGGTGGTGGAGTTCTACCGCCGCCTGGGGTTGCGCCTGGAGCGCCTGAAGACCCCGGGGCCGGGCCACTGCTGCAACGAATACGTGTTCGTCCGCCGCGAGGGCGCACCGCCGTGTGCGGCATAGCCGGAGTCTGGAGCCCGGGCGGGGCGGACCTTTCGGCCCTGGCCCGGGGCATGGCCGGAACCCTGGCCCATCGCGGCCCGGACGGGGAGGGGGCCTGGGCCGAGCCGGACGCGGGCCTGGCCCTGGGGCACCGGCGGCTGGCCGTGCTGGAGCTTTCGCCCCTGGGCGCGCAGCCCATGCTCTCGGCCGACGGCCGCTACGTCCTGGCCTTCAACGGCGAGATATACAACCACCTGGACCTGCGCCGGGAGCTGGAGAGTCTGGGCCACCGCTTCCGGGGCGGCTCGGACACCGAGACCGTTCTGGCGGCCTGCCTCCAGTGGGGGCCGCGCGGGGCCGTGGAGCGCTGCGCGGGCATGTTCGCCCTGGCCCTCTGGGACCGCCGGGAGCGGGCCCTGCGCCTGGTGCGCGACCGCCTGGGGGTCAAGCCGCTGTATTACGGCCGGGCCGGGCGCGACCTTGTGTTCGGCTCGGAGCTCAAGGCCCTCGCCGCGCACCCGGAATTCGACCGGGGAGTGGACCGCGACGCCCTGGCCCTGTTCTTCCGCCACGCCTACATCCCCGCGCCGCGCACCATCCATCCGGATGCGCGCAAGCTCCGGCCCGGGAGCATCCTGACCCTGCGGAGCCCTTCGGACCCCGGTGTGGAGGAGGTCTACTGGGATGCGGAGCGGGTCTGGCGGGCGGGCGCGGCCGCGCCTTTCGCCGGCGGCGAGGAGGAGGCCGCCGAGGCGCTGGAATCCCTGCTGGCCCGGGCCGTGGAGCAGCGCCTGCTCTCCGACGTGCCCCTGGGCGCGCTCCTCTCCGGGGGCGTCGACTCCTCCCTGGTGACGGCGCTCATGAGCAAGCGTGGCGGTCCACCGCCCAGAACCTACACCATCGGCTTCCGCGAGGCGGGCTTCGACGAGGCCCCCCAGGCCCGGGCCGTGGCCGCGCACCTGGGAACGGAGCACGTCGAGCTGTACGTGGGCCCGGGCGAACTGCTGGAGGCCGTGCCGGAGATTCCCCGGCATTGGGACGAGCCCTTCGGGGATTCCTCCCAGGTGCCCACGCTCCTGGTCTGCCGCCTGGCGCGGCGGCACGTCACGGTCTGCCTGGGCGGGGACGGCGGGGACGAACTGTTCCTCGGCTACGAGCGCTACCGCCTCGGGATCGCGGCCTGGAACATGCTGCGCCGGATTCCGGCCCCGTTGCGCGCCGCGCTGGCGGGCCTGGGCCGGAGGATTCCCTGGTCCTGGTACCGGACCCTGGGGGTCTGGGGCGCGCGCGTCGGCTGGCGCATGGAGGCCCTGCGTTCCCGCGACCTGCCCGGCCTGTACCGCTACCTCTGTTCCCACTCCAAGACCCCGGAGCGCCTGGTCCCGGGAGCCGTGGAGCCGCCCACGGCCTTCACCTCCACCGATCCCTCGGGCCTGGACCATTGGGCCTACATGAGCCTGGTGGATGTGAAGAGCTACCTGCCGGACGACATCCTGGTGAAGGTGGACCGCGCCGGAATGGCCTTCGGCCTGGAGCTGCGTTCGCCGTTCCTGGACCATCGGCTTGTGGAGTTCGCCGCGACCCTGCCCACGGAGATGCGCGCGGGCAAGCGGCTGCCGCGCCGCGTGCTCCACCGCCACGTGCCGCGATCCCTGGTGGATCGGCCCAAGATGGGCTTCGGCGCGCCCGTGGCCCGCTGGCTGCGCGGGGAGCTGCGCCCCTGGTGCGAGGACCTGCTCGCCCCGGCCCGGCTGCGGCGGCAGGGATTCCTCGACCCGGGGGAGGTGGGCCGCATGTGGCGGGAGTTTTTGGGCGGCCGGGAATACTGGCAGGCCCATCTCTGGGACGCTCTCATGTTCCAGGCCTGGCTGGCGGCGCGGGGGGATTGAGATGGCGGGGCGTCGTCTGCGCGTCTTTTTTCTCATCCGGGACCTGAATCTGGGCGGGGCCGAACGCCAGCTCGTGCTCCTGGCCAACGGATTGGCCGCACGAGGCCATGTGGTGGCCGTGGCCGTGTTCTACGGCGGCGGGGCGCTGGAACGCGACCTGCGGGGCGTCGAGCTGTTCGATCTCGGCAAGCGCGGCCGATGGGACCTGACGGCGTTTTATCGCCGCCTGGCGGCCCTGGTCCTCCGTTTCCGGCCGGACGTGCTCCACGGCTATCTCGGCACGGCCAACGTCCTGACCGTGGCGCTGCGGCCGTTCGCGCCGCGAGCCAGGATATTCTGGGGGCTGCGCGCCTCGGACGTCGATTGGAGTCATTACGGTCCGGCCTGGCGGCTGTCGGCCCGGCTGGAGGCCCTGTGTTCGCCCCTGGCCCACGGGATCGTGGCCAATTCACACGCCGGGCTGGAGGCCGCCGCTCGGCGGGGTTTTCCCCGCAACCGGCTGGTCCACGTGCCCAACGGCGTGGACGGCGCGGTTTTCGCCCCGGACCGCGAGCGCGGCGCGCCGCTGCGCCGGGAGTGGACGGCGGGCGGCGCTCGGACCCTGGTGGGCCTGGTGGGCCGCACCGACCCCATGAAGGATCATGAAACCTTTCTGCGCGCCGCGGCCCTGGCCCGCCGCGAGCGGCCGGACCTGGGCTTCGTCTGCGTGGGCGGAGGGGAGGCGGGTCTGGCCGGGCGGTCGCGGGAGCTGGGCCGGGAACTGGGATTGGGCTCCGCGCTGGTCTGGGCCGGGCCGCGCGTGGACATGCCCGCGGTCTACAACGCCCTGGACCTGCTTTGCCTGTCCTCAGCCTTCGGCGAGGGGTTTCCCAACGTGGTTGGCGAGGCCATGAGCTGCGGCCTGCCCTGCGCGGTCACGGACGTGGGCGACGCGGCCGCCATCGTCGGGGACCTGGGCGTGGTGGTTCCGCCGCGCGATCCCAAGGCCCTGGCCGACGGCCTGCTGGCTCTTGTCGGACACTTGGAGCGCGAGGGCGGGGCGCTCCGGGAACGGGTCCGGGCGCGGGTGCTGGAGCGCTTCGGGGTGGATGCCCTGGTGGAGCGGACCGAGGCCCTGCTCCTGGAAGCGGCTATTCGCCGTCCTTGATGAGCCGCTGGGCCACGTCCAGGTCGTAGAGCGCCAGGGGGTTGCGGTCCTGGCCGCGCTCCCGGAACATCTCGGCCGCGGCCTTGACGATCTCCAGGGAGAGCCAGCCGTGGCGCTCCCAGATGTCCGGGTCCTCGCGGCTCCAGAGCCGGAATTCGATGCGCCCCAAGTTGTCGCGCACGTACATGCGCGTGTCGTGGTTCTGCAAGCTGGGGTGGTAGTAGAGTCCTCTGTCGTCCTTCATGCGTGTCTCCGTGCGGCGGTGAGTGCGGGCGTCAGCCGTTCCAGCGGGCGTCCGAACAGGAAGTCCAGGATCGCGGGGTCCATGCCCGATTTTTCCGTCAGGAGCAAGCGGACCTCGCGGTCCCAGGCCAGCATGGCGGCCCGGCTTCGCCGGTCTTCGGGAGTGTCGCCCTCCAGCAGCGCGGCATAGGCGGACACCGGGCAGCGCCGCTCGTGCTCGGCCACGAGCTCCAGCAGGGGATGCCCGGCGGGCAGGATGTCGCGCCGGGTCAGCCGGTTCCGGGCGTAGACCCGTTCGATCTCCCGGGTGTCGCGGCAGGACAGGGCCCGGCATTCCAGCGGCCGGGCCGCGTAGATGGCGCAGGCCGCGCCCTCGTCGGAGAGGAAGAGGCAGGTCCAGGCCCCGTCGCGGCCCTTGATCTTGACGATTTCCCCCTCCAGAGGCGCGACCGTCCCGGTGATCTGATCCAGGGCGGGCTCCCCGGCGCGCAGGGTCACCAGATGGACGAGGTCCGGCCCGCCGGGAGCGCGCAGCAGGGGCAGGTCGTCCGTGTGCAGGGCCGGGCCGCCCTTGCGGCAACATTCCCCGCAGCGGGCGCAGGTGGTGGTGTTTCGTTCCGAACTCAAGTTTTTCTTGAAATGGGGGTGACTTTTGGGTAATAATTCACAAGCGCCCGCTCATGCGGGCGACGCCCCCCTGGTTACCCGCATGGCCGACGGATGGCAAGGGAGGTCCGGAAGGCCCTTTTGGGAGGCCGCCGCCTGACGCGGCGTTCTTCCGATGGGTCGCTGTCCGGCGTTTTTCGGTTGACAAAAAATGCGGCTCTTCCGTACATTGTGGAGCCTGCATTCTGTTTACCGCTTTGGGCTTTCGCGGGTGGCTGAAGAACGCGCAAGCCCCTGTTTTTTCTCCGTTCCTTGACTTCAGAGGATATTCGTCCGGGCATGACGGCCTCCGCCGCGGGTCGATGGTCTGGGCGTGCGAGAGTTGGCTGGTAACATTTTAAAAAAAACAATGGAGGTTAAGGGAATGGCGAAACACAAAACCCCCTTGTTGGACCAGCTGGAAAGCGGGCCGTGGCCCAGCTTCGTGTCCGACATAAAGCAGGAATGCGACAGCAGGGCCAAGAACGCCAAGGGCGTCGACTATCAGATCCCGGCCGACTGCCCGGACGACCTGCTGGGCGTCCTTGAAATGTCCTATGTGGACGGCGAGACCCACTGGAAGCACGGCGGCATCGTGGGCGTGTTCGGCTACGGCGGCGGCGTCATCGGCCGCTACTGCGACCAGCCCCAGATGTTCCCCGGCGTGGCGCACTTCCACACCGTGCGCGTGAACCAGCCCTCCGGCCTGTACTACAAGACCGACTTCCTCCGTCAGCTCTGCGACCTGTGGGAGCTCCGCGGTTCCGGTCTGACCAACATGCACGGCTCCACGGGCGACATCGTGCTCCTGGGCACGACCACCCCGCAGCTGGAAGAGATCTTCTTCGAGCTGACCCACAACATGAACAACGACCTCGGCGGCTCGGGCTCCAACCTGCGCACCCCGTCCTGCTGCCTGGGCCAGTCCCGTTGTGAGTTCGCCTGCATCGACACGCAGCAGCTCTGCTACGACCTGACCAACACCTATCAGGACGAGCTGCACCGCCCGGCCTTCCCCTACAAGTTCAAGTTCAAGATCGACGGCTGCCCGAACGGTTGCGTGGCCGCCATCGCCCGTTCCGACTTCTCGATCATCGGCACCTGGCGCGACGAGATCCGCATCGATCAGAAGGTCGTGGCCGCCTACGCCGGCGGCGAGATCAAGCCCAACGCCGGCGCCCACGCCGGTCGCGACTGGGGCAAGTTCGACATCCAGAAGGAAGTCGTCGAGCGCTGTCCCTCCGGCTGCATCCGCTACGAGGGCGGCAAGCTGGAGATCAACAACAAGGAGTGCGTGCGCTGCATGCACTGCATCAACACCATGCCGCGCGCCCTGCGGATCGGTAACGACCGCGGCGCCAGCATCCTTTGCGGCGCCAAGGCCCCCATCCTGGACGGCCCGCAGATGTCTTCCCTGCTCGTGCCCTTCATCAAGGCCGAGGAGCCCTACTCCGAGATCAAGGAAGTCATTGAGAACATCTGGGACTGGTGGATGGAGGAAGGCAAGAACCGCGAGCGTCTGGGCGAGACCATGAAGCGTCTCTCCTTCCAGAAGCTCCTGGATGTGACCAATATCAAGGCCGATGCCCGCCACGTCCGCGAGCCGCGCCACAACCCGTACATCTTCTGGAAGGAAGAGGAAGTGACGGGCGGCTGGAAGCGCGAAATCGCCGACTACAGAAAGAAGCACCAGAAGTAACAAGAGGGGGACACCACTATGGCCTTCATCTCTTCCGGATACAATCCCGAAAAACCGATGGAAAACCGGATCACGGACATCGGTCCCCGGCACTTCGAGGAGTTCCTGCCTCCGGTCATCAAAAAGAACAAGGGCACCTGGGCCTACCACGAGATCCTCGAGCCCGGCGTCCTGCTGCACGTGGCCGACTCCGGCGACAAGGTCTACACCGTGCGTTGCGGCGCCGCCCGCCTGATGACCATCACGCACATCCGTGAGATCTGCGACATCGCCGACAAGTTCTGCGGCGGTCACCTGCGGTTCACCACCCGCAACAACATCGAGTTCATGGTCACCACCGAGGACGAGGCCAAGGCCCTGAAGAAGGAGCTCAACGGCCGCAAGTTCTCCGGCGGTTCCTACAAGTTCCCGGTCGGCGGCACCGGCGCCGGCGTGACCAACATCGTGCACACCCAGGGCTGGGTCCACTGTCACACCCCGGCCACGGACGCCTCCGGCACGGTCAAGGCCACCATGGACGCCGTGTTCGAAGAGTTCACCAGCATGCGTCTGCCCGCTCCGGTGCGCATCGCCATGGCCTGCTGCCTGAACATGTGCGGCGCCGTGCACTGCTCCGACATCGCCATCCTGGGCATTCACCGCAAGCCCCCGATGATCGACCACGAGCACCTGGACAACATGTGCGAAGTGCCCCTGGCCGTCGCCGCCTGCCCCACCGGCGCCATCCGTCCCACGAAGACCGAGTGGCAGGGCAAGCAGGTGAACACCGTCGCGGTCAAGGAAGAGCGCTGCATGTTCTGCGGCAACTGCTACACCATGTGCCCGTCCATGCCGCTTTCCGACAAGGAAGGCGACGGCATCGCCATCATGGTCGGCGGCAAGATCTCCAACCGCATCACCCGCCCGGCCTTCTCCAAGGTCGTGGTGCCCTTCATCCCGAACGAGCCGCCCCGCTGGCCCACGATGACCAAGGTCATCACGCAGATCCTGGACGCCTACTCCAAGGGCGCCCGCAAGTACGAGCGCCTGGGCGACTGGGCCAACCGTATCGGCTGGGAGCGCTTCTTCGAGGTGTGCGGCCTGGAGTTCTCGCATCACCTGATCGACGACTTCCGTGATCCGGCCTACTACACTTGGCGCCAGACCACGCAGTTCAAGTTCTAGGAAAACGGAGGGCGCGGGGAGGATCTTCCCGCGCCCTCCACAAACCAAGGGGCTAACGCTATGGCGCTTGAACTCAATGAGGCGAAACAGAAGATCGTTGATTATTGCAACTCCAAGTCCAAGACCAAGACCAAGTTCTACTTCAATGACTTTACGGATCTGTTCCCGGATGAGAAAGCCCGCGAAGTGAAGAAGGTCCTCACCGCTCTCGTGAACGAGGGCGAGATGGTCTTCTGGTCCAGCGGCAGCACGACCATGTACGGCCTCAAGGGCGCCGGCAAGCACGCCGAGGGCGAGGACTAAACCGCCTTCCGTCCGCAAGGACGTTCGAGAGGGCCTTGCCCAGTTCCCTGGGCAAGGCTTTTCTCGTTCCAGGATCAGCGAGATGGCCTCTTTTCCGCGACTCATCCTGGCCGGGCTTTCCGGCGGCTCCGGCAAGACCATCGTGAGCCTCGGGCTCTGCCGGGCCCTGCTCCAGGCCGGGCACGCCCCGCGCCCCTTCAAGAAGGGGCCGGACTACATCGACGCCACCTGGCTCGGCCTGGCCGCCCGCGCCGGCTGCTCCAACCTGGATCCCTTCCTGCTCGCTCCCGAAACCCAGCTTTCCCTGTTCGCGGACAAGGCCCGGGGCTACGACCTCGCCGTCATCGAGGGCAACCGGGGCCTGTTCGACGGCAAGGACCTGGGCGGCAGCTGTTCCACCGCCGAGCTGTCCCGAGTCCTGGCCGCGCCGGTGATCCTGGTCATGGACTGCACCAAGATGACCCGCACGGCCGCCGCCGTGGTGGCCGGGTGTCGCCACTTCGAGGCCGGGCTGAACCTGGCCGGGGTGGTGCTCAACCGCACGGCGGGCGAACGCCACCGGCGCATCCTGCGCGAGGCCATCGAAGCCTACTCCGACGTGCCCGTGCTGGGCATGCTGCCCAAGATGGCCGAGAATCCCATCCCGGAACGGCACATGGGGCTCGTGTCCGACCAGGAGCATGCGGACCGCGAGGCCGCCCTGGACGAGCTGGGACGGCTGGCCGCGCGCTGGCTGGACCTGGACCGCATCCTGGACGTGGCGCGCCGGGCCCCGGACCTGCCCGGTCCGGCGGCCCCGCTCTGGACCGGCGCGATCCCGGCCGACGGGCCGGTGATCGGCTATGTCCAGGACGCCGCGCTCTGGTTCTACTACCCGGAAAATCTGGAAGCCCTCGAACGCGCCGGGGCCCGCCTCGTCCGGCTGAGCCTGCTGGATTCAGCGCCCTGGCCCGAAATCCACGGCCTGTATCTGGGCGGTGGATTCCCGGAGACCCAGGCCGAAGGCCTGTCCGCCAACACGGCCATCCGCAACCACGTGCGCGGCCTGGCCGAGGCCGGACTGCCGATCTACGCCGAGTGCGGCGGCTTCATGTACCTCTGCCGCGCCCTGGAGATGCACGGCCGGGTCTATCCCCTGGCCGGGGTCTTCGACCTGTCCACCACGCTCTGTCCCAGGCCCCAGGGCCTGGGCTACGTGGAGGCCCTGGTGGAGCGGGACAATCCCTTCCATCCCACGGGGGCCACGGTGCGCGGCCACGAGTTCCACTATTCGGCCTGCCTGGCGGCCACCGTCGCCGGATCCGCCGACTTCGCCCTGCGCATGACCCGCGGCCAGGGCCTGTTCCAAGGCCGGGACGGCCTGCTGCGGGCCAACGTTTTCGCCGGGTACACGCACATCCACGCCCTGGGCGAACCGCACTGGGCCCCGCGTTTCGCGGCCGCCGCCCAGGCCTACCGCCTTGCCTCCCGCTGAAACGATAACCGTCTGATTTTTCTGCTATCTTTCTTGGAAGGTGACGCGGCGCTGCTCCTCTGGTCCGCGCCTGCGGCCCGATGATCCGGCCGATGTCCAAATCTTCTTCATCGCCTTTGTATCTAGAATTTTTCTTGATAATTTCAAGAGTTGACGCTGCTGGGGCGGCGTTGAGCCGGGCTGCGCAGCATGAACCTGCCGGATTGCGCGAACGAGTCCGGGAAGCCGCGTCCGGAAAAGATCGGCGATTTTGCGAGATTATTATATATAAAAATAACGAGTTATGGATAAGCCGAGGCCCGCCGAGGCTTGCTGGGCCGGAGGGGGCGGAACGTCGTTCCGGACCACGGGAATGCGGCAAGGATTCCTGCTCTGCGATGGGAATGGGCTGGATTCATTTGTTTCTTGCCTCCACGGGGCGCCCTGCCGGACACCGGGCAAAGGAAAAGGCCGGGATGGCCCGGCCTTGTGGACGTGATCGTGGGGTGCGGCCAGGGCCGCCCGGGTTCAATCCTCGAGCTGCTCCTCGGCCCCGCCGCTCTTCCGGCGTTGTTCCTCCTCGCTGCGCAGGGCCCGGCGGAGCACCTTGCCCACCATGGTCTTGGGCAGGGAGTCGCGGAACTCCACCAGGCGCGGAACCTTGTAGTTGGCCAGCTTGCCGCGGCAGAAGGCGATGACCTCGCTCTTGGACATCTTTTCGCCTTCCTCCAGGACGAGGTAGACCTTGACCACCTCGCCGCGCGTGCCGTGGGGAATGCCCACGGCCACGGCCTCCTTGACCTTGGGGTGGGAGTGCAGCACCTCGTCGATCTCGCGCGGGTAGATGTTGTACCCGGCGGAGATGATGAGGTCCTTCTTGCGGTCCACGATGTAGAAGTAGCCTTCCTCGTCCATGGTGGCGATGTCGCCGGTGTAGAGGCGGCCGTTGCGCAGCACGTCGGCCGTGGCGTCGGGCCGGTTGAAATAGCCCATCATGACCTGCGGGCCCCGGATGACCAGTTCGCCCATCTTGCCCGGGGGCAGGGTCACGGAGCCCACCTCCATGTCCACGATCCAGGCGTCGGTGTCCGGGAAGGGCATGCCGATGGAGCCGGGCTTGCGCTTGCCGGACAGGGGGTTGAGGTGGGTCACGGGCGAGGCCTCGGTCAGGCCGAAGCCCTCCAGGATTTCGGCCCCGGTCATCTTCTTGAACTGGTCGATGTACTCCACCGGCATGGGGGCCGAGCCGGAGACGCAGAATTTGATGGACTTGAGGTCGTACTTTGCCACGTCTTTTTGCTGGAGCAGGGAGATGTACAGCGCCGGCGCTCCGGGAAAGATGGTCGGCCGGATCTTGTCGATGGCCTTGAGCACGTCCTTGGGCGCGTAGCGCGGGAAGGGCACCTGGGCCGCTCCGAGCATGGTCGCCAGGTTCATGCAGACCGTGAGGCCGTAGATGTGGAAGTAGGGCAGGATGCCGATGAAGGTCTCCTGCTGGCCGCCCAGGGTGTGGAGCAGGGCGCGGCACTGCTGCACGTTGGCCCCGAGGTTGGCGTGGGAGAGCATGCAGCCCTTGGACACGCCGGTGGTGCCGCCGGTGTACTGCAGCACGGCCATGTCCTTCCTGGGGTCCACGCCCTGGAAGGTGAAGGCGTCCGGGCCCTTGGTGAGCGTGGTCCAGGGCAGCACGCTCGTCCCGTCGAAGGGCACGGCCGGGCGCTGGCCGTCGCGGCGGGCCTTGAGCTTGTAGAGCAGGTTCAGGGGGAAGGCGAGGCAGTCGGCGATGCTCGTGACGAAGAATTTCTCAATGGGAATCTGGTCCCGGAGCTTCTCCACCTTGGGCCAGAGCAGGTCCAGGATGACCAGGGCCCGGGCGCCGGAATCGTTGAACTGGTGAAGGATTTCCGTCTCCATGTAGAGCGGGTTGGTCATGACCACCACGGCCCCGGCCCGCAGGATGCCCCAGTAGGTGATGATGGCCTGGGGCGTGTTGGGCAGCATGACGGCCACGCGGTCCCCGGGGCGCACGCCCTGGGCCCGCAGGTTGGCGGCCACGGTCTCCGTCATTTTTTTGAGCTTGGCGTAGGTCAGACGGTAGTTCTGGAAAATGACGGCCTTGCGCTTGGGCCATTGCTTCGCCGCCCGGTCCAGATATTCGAAGAGGGGGATGTATTCGTATGGCAGCTCCCAGGGGACCTCGGGGTCGTACTGGGTCAGCCAGGGGCGTTCGTGTTCCGGCGCGATGCTCTTCATGGTTTCCTCGTGAGTGGGGAAGAATGGGGGCCGAGTATAGGGAGGAAGGCACTTCCTGGCAAGGTGTGCGCGCTCACTTTCATAAATCGCCGTGGTTTTCCAATGGATTGCGGCGGAAAAAGCCGGAGCGGGAAAACCCTGCCGCCGGATTCGGTCCTGGGATTAAAGAAAAGTGTCAAAACAGCCGATGTTTCATTGTGTGGGCGAATGAATGAACCGTCCGGACCAGGGGCCGTTGGAACTGGCGTAGAAAAAAGTTCTTTAAATTCAAAGAGTGGTGAAAAGAGCCCCAGGACGTTTTTACCGCTGGACCGGAACTTGCTATGGAAACTCTGCCGGGGAATGATCGTTGACTGAATGAACAGCTGCCCGGTATACCCTGAAAAGTTGAATTCGGATGGACGTTTCTCATGAATCAGATGCCGCTCGCTGATGGAAAGTACCTGAAACCCAGCAAGGAGACCCGGGTCCTGGCGATCCTCGACTCCCTGGCCTCGGAGAGCGATCTCTCGCAGTACGAGCTGGGGCGCAGGCTCAAGCTTTCCGGCGCGATGATCAACCAGTACCTGAACAGTCTCCAGTCCGAGCGGCTGGTGGAGTTCCTGCCGGTCAACGGCAAGAGCTTCCGCTACGTGCTCACGCCCGACGGCGACGCCGTGCGGCGGCGCATGTTCTCGGACTATTCCTCGGAAACCATTCGTCTGTACTCCACGGTGAAGTCCTTCATCCAGAACCGCCTGCGCGGGCTCAAGACGCGCGGCGTCAAGCGGCTGGCCCTGTTCGGGGCCTCCGAGACCTGCGAAGTGGTGCTCTCGGCCCTGCGCGAGAGCGACTTCACCGTGGTGGCGCTTCTCGACAACGATTCAGCCAAGCACGGCCGCAATTTCCACGGCCACGTGGTGGCGCACCCCCAGGTGCTCGAATCGCTGCGCTGCGACGCCGTGGTCGTCACCTCCTTCGGCAAGCAGGACGAGATATACGAGCAACTCAAGCCCCTCTGCGAGAGCCGGGGGATCGACATCATGAGATTCTGACATGAACAGAAACCAGCGGTCCATCACCCTGCGTTCCGGTGCGAAGATCGGTCCCGGCCAGCCCTGTTTCGTCGTGGCCGAGGTCGGCAACAACCACCAGGGCGAGTTCGAACTCGCCAAGCGCATGATCGAGGAGGCCGCCAAGGCCGGAGTGCAGGCCGTCAAGTTCCAGAAGCGGGACGTGGAGGCCCTGCTCACCCGCGCCGGGCGCGAGGCCGCCTACACGGGCCGCAACAGCTTCGGAGCGACCTACGGCGAGCACCGCGAGGCCCTGGAGCTGTCCATGGAGCAGATGGCCGACCTGAAGGCTTACACCGAGTCCCTGGGACTCGTCTTCTTCGCCTCCTGCTGGGACGAGCCCAGCCTGCGCGGCATCCTGGAACTGGACGTGGAGCTGCTCAAGATCTGCTCCGCGGACCTGGTCAACGTGCCGCTCCTGCGCCGCTCCGCCGAGGCCGGGGTGCCGATCATCCTCTCCACGGGCATGAGCGCCTTCGAGGACATCGACATCGCCATGGCCGAGCTGCGCCGCTCCCATGACGAGATCATCCTCCTGCACTGCAACAGCACCTATCCCTGCCCGGAGGAGTGCATCGGCCTGCCGGTCATGGACAGCCTGCGCGAGCGCTACGGCGTGCCCGTGGGCTATTCCGGCCACGAGCGCGGCATCGCCCCCAGCGTGGCCTCCGTGGCCCTGGGCGCCTGCGTGGTGGAGCGCCACTTCACCCTGGACAAGACCATGAAGGGCACCGACCACCAGGCCTCCCTGGAGCCCGCCGAACTGGCCCAGATGGTCTCCATGATCCGCGAGGTGGAGCGGGCCGTGGTCATCAAGGGCAAGAAGGTCTTCCCCGAGGAGCAGGGCGCGGCCAAGAAGCTGCGCAAGAGCATCGTCTTCTCGCGCGACCTGCCCGCCGGGCACGTGCTCACCGAGGCCGACCTGACCACCCGCAGCCCCTGGGTGGGCATCTCGCCCGTGCATTGGGACGAGGTCCTGGGCGCGACGCTCAAGCGGCCGGTGAAGCACGAGGAGCCCCTGCAGTGGGACATCCTCTCCCTGATCCCGGCCGTGGGCAGCAACGTGGCCACCTCCTGAGGGAGTTGCCTTTCCTGCCGTCTTGGCCGATGAAGCGGGGAAAATCGAGGAGCCCCGCGTGAAACCGCTCACCCTGTCCCTGGCGCCCGGCCGCCTGGCCGTCTGCCGCCTGCCCGAGGATTCCTCCCCGGCCGAGGTCGCCGCCGCTCTCGGCCCGGGCTTCTGGGCCCTGGTCCGCACCCCCGCCGAGCTTTCCCTGGTCTGTCCCGAGGACTCCGCCCCGGCCGCCGCGTCCGCGGAGACGGGCTGGCGCGCTCTGGAAGTCCAGGGCCCCCTGGACTTCGGCCTGACCGGCGTCCTGGCCTCCCTGGCCGCGCCCCTGGCCGAGGCCGGGGTGAGCATCTTCGCCGTGTCCACCTTCGACACGGACTACGTCCTGGTGCGGGAATCCGCCCTGGAGACGGCCCAGGACGCCCTGACCCGGGCCGGGCACCGCTTCAGATAATAAATGCCTTCGCCGGAGAGGCGGCTATAGTGGATCCAAACCAGACACGCGGGAGCGCAGCATGGCCGCCACGGACACGGGCATCCTCCTGGAGACCGGGACCAACGAGCTGGAGATCATCGAGTTCTTCGTGGACGAGTCCACGCCGGACGGGCCGTCGCGGCATCATTTCGGTGTGAACGTGGCCAAGGTCCTGGAGGTGGTCGAGGCCCCGGAAGGCCTGGCCCCGTCCCCGGCCGCCAGCCATCCGAGCTTCCTCGGAGCCGTTCCCCTGCGCGATCTCATCCTGCCCGTGGTGGACCTGGCCGTCTGGCTGGGCATGGAGCGGCAGCCGACCCGCAACGAGCCGATCATCGTCACCGAGTTCAACAACACCATCACCGGTTTTCTCGTCTCCGGCGTGACCATGATCCACCGCGTCAACTGGACCGACGTGGAGCCGCCCAGCCATTTCGTGGCCAACATGCACGGCAACTGCATCACCGGCACCCTGGACATGGACGGCCACTTCGCCCTGCTCCTCGACCTGGAGTTGGCCCTGGCCGAGCTGGACAAGACCTACGCGGCCCAGGATCAGGCCGACATCCCCCGGGCCGAGGAGCGCTTCCGGGCCCTGGTGGCCGACGACTCCACCTCCGTGCGCCAGCTCCTGCGCCAGAATTTCGAGACCGCCAACTTCGAGGTGCGGGTGGTCAACGACGGCCAGGAGGCCTGGGAGGCCCTGGCGGCCATCCGCGACCAGGCCCGGAGCGAGGGGCGGCCGGTGTCGGACTTTCTGGACGTGCTCGTCTCCGACGTGGAGATGCCCCGCCTGGACGGCTACACCCTGACCCGCCGCGTCAAGGAGGACAAGGACCTGTCCGGGCTGCCGGTGGTCCTCTTCTCCTCGCTCATCTCCAAGGGCCTGCGCCACAAGGGCGAGGCGGTCAAGGCCGACGATCAGGTCACCAAGCCGGAGTTCGCCATGCTCACCGAGCGGGTGCTGGCGGTGATCCGCGCCCGGCGCTGACCGGGCCTTCCGGCGATCCTGCCGCCTTTTCAGGCCCCCCGGTCTTGCCAGCCTCCCCCCGGTGTCTGGTATGATGCCTTCCAGGCAGGGCGTTTTTTCCCGCAAAATCGCGCCGACGGTCCTGGCTTCATTTGTTCGTGTAGATTGCAATATATCGTTTTTCCTTGAAAAGGATTGTTTCTCCAAGGGAAGTTTCGCGACCCTCTTGTCGGAGGATGGGAAAGAGCGTAAGCAGCGCTTCGCGCCCATCCCCTGCGGATGAGCCCACCCTATGAGAACCACAGCCCTCGTCCTGCTCCTCCTGCTCGTCGCCCTTTGCCGGGGGGCCGGGGCGTGGTGTCTCCAGCCCGACGACACGCCGCCCGCCTGCACGGACCAGAGCGTGAACCGCGAGTTCACCTCCGAAGAGGAATACAACGCCTGCCGCGCCGAGGTGGAGCGCTACGTGAAGCGCATGCAGGACTGGTCCGCCTGCGTGCGGGACGAGTCCCTGACACGCTCCAACGAAGTCATCGAGAAGTTCAACTGCAAGGTGCGGGGCGAGTACTGCCCCTGACCTCCCGTCCGTCCCGGAGCACGAAAAAAGGCCGGGCGCGAGCGCCCGGCCTTGATTTCGGCGGCGGTGCGGCCGCCGTCTACTTCTTCTTTTCGTCTTCTTCCTTGGGCTTCTCGGCCACGGCGCATTCCGTGGTGAGCAGCAGGGAGGCGACCGAGGCGGCATTCTGCAGCGCCACGCGGCTGACCTTCTTGGGGTCGATGATGCCCGCCTTGACGAGGTCCTCGTACTGGCCGGTGGCGGCGTTGAAGCCGAAGCCGCCCTTGCCGGTGCGGACCTTCTCGACCACCACGGACCCCTCGAAACCGGCGTTGTGCGCGATCTGGCGCAGGGGCTCCTCGATGGCGCGGCGCACGATGTCCACGCCCGCGGCCTCGTCGTCGTCACCGGCCTTGAGCTTGTCCAGGGCCGGGACGCAACGCACCAGGGCCGTTCCGCCGCCGGGCACGACGCCCTCTTCCACGGCGGCGCGGGTGGCGTTCAGGGCGTCCTCCACGCGGGCCTTCTTTTCCTTCATCTCGGTCTCGGTGGCCGCGCCGACCTTGATCACGGCCACGCCGCCGACCATCTTGGCCAGGCGTTCCTGCAGCTTCTCGCGGTCGTAGTCGGAACTGGTCTCCTTGATCTCGGCCTCGAGCTGGGCGATGCGGGCCTTGATGGCGTCCTTCTTGCCCGCGCCGTCCACGATGGTGGCGGATTCCTTCTCCACGACCATGCGCTTGGCCGTGCCCAGGTCCGCGATGGTGATGCTCTCAAGCTTGATGCCCAGGTCCTCGGACACGACCTTGCCGCCGGTGACCACGGCGATGTCCTGGAGCATGGCCTTGCGGCGGTCGCCGAAGCCGGGGGCCTTCAGGGCGCAGACCTTGAGGGTGCCGCGCAGCTTGTTGACCACCAGGGTGGCCAGGGCCTCGCCGTCCACGTCCTCGGCCACGATGACCAGGGGCTTGGCCTGGCGGACCACCTGCTCGAGCACGGGCAGCAGGTCCTTCATGTTGGAGATCTTCTTCTCGCTGACGAGGATGTAGGGATCCTCGAACTCGCAGGCCATCTTCTCGGGATTGGTCACGAAGTAGGGCGAGATGTAGCCGCGGTCGAACTGCATGCCCTCGACCACGTCCAGCGCGGTCTCCATGCTCTTGGCCTCTTCCACCGTGATCACGCCCTGTTTGCCGACCTTGTCCATGGCCTCGGACAGGATCTGGCCGATGGTGGCGTCGTTGTTGGCGGAAATGGCGCCCACCTGGGCGATTTCCTTGCGGTCGCGGGTGGGGGTGCTGATCTTGTCCAGCTCGGCGATGACGGCCTCGACGGCCTTGTCGATGCCGCGCTTCACGGACATGGGGTTGCGGCCTGCGGCCACGAGCTTGAGGCCCTCGTTGAAGATCGCCTGGGCCAGGACTGTGGCGGTGGTGGTGCCGTCGCCGGCCACGTCGTTGGTCTTGGAGGCGACCTCCTTGACCATCTGCGCGCCCATGTTCTCGAACTTGTCCTCGAGGTCGATCTCCTTGGCCACGGTCACGCCGTCCTTGGTGATGATCGGCGCGCCCCAGCTCTTCTCGATGACCACGTTGCGGCCCTTGGGGCCCAGGGTGACCTTCACGGCCTCGGCCAGGGCGTCCACGCCCTTGCGCAGGCCCGCGCGGGCTTTCTCGTCGAAATGAATGGTCTTGGCGGACATGGTCTCCCCCTACTTCTCGATCACGGCGAGGATGTCCTCCTCGCGCAGGATGACCAGTTCCTTGCCGTCGACCTTGAATTCGTTGCCCGCGTATTTGCCGATCAGGACCATGTCGCCCTTCTTCACGGTCATCTTGGCCTTGCCCTTGCCGGGGCCGACGGCCACGACCTTGGCCTGCATGGGCTTTTCCTTGGCGGTGTCGGGGATGATGATGCCGCCCTTGGTCTTCTCCTCGCCTTCCAGGCGCTGAACGAGCACGCGGTCGTGAAGCGGTTTCAGAGACATGTTTCCTCCTTATGGCAGATGACGAATTTTTGTTCTGACGATCGGCCGAACGGCCGGACCGGGTGGAAGGTAAACAGTGGGGGCCGGTTGTCAATAGCGGCGGGTGGAAATTTTCCCCGCCGCGCGGTTCAATTCGCGACCCGGCGCGCGCCGATGTAGCGGCCGACCCAATAAGGCTGGAGAAAGGACTCCTCGCGCACCCGGTCGCCCCGGTTGGGGCTGTGGATGAAGGTGCCCGGCCCGGTGACGATGCCCACGTGCAGGCCCTGGTTGCGGCGGCGGATGCGGAAGAAGACGAGGTCCCCGGGCTTGAGCGACTCGATGCCCACGGGCTTGCCCACCTCGAATTGCTCCACCGAGGAGCGGGGGAGGTCCAGGCCGTGCTGCTCGAAGACCCAGCGGGTGAAGCCGGAGCAGTCGAAGCCGGACTGGGGCGCGATGCCCCCGTATCTGTAGCGGGTGCCCATCATGGTCCGGGCCGTGGAGACGAGTTCCGTGCCCGGGGTCGGCGTGGCGGACGCCTTGCGGGCGCTGTCCGGGGGCGGGCAGGGCGCCGTGGCCGTTGGCTTGCAGACCGGGGCCGGGGGATAGGCGCGCATGGGCTCCAGACCGGAGCAGCCCGCGAGCAGCAGGGCCGCCAGGGGCAGGATCAGGAACAGGAATCCGGCGCGGGCCTGCTCGCGCCGCTCGCGGGAACGGAACGGGAAATGCGCCAACGACGCCTCGATCCGCTTCAGCGCGCCACGCGCAGGAAGGATTTCACGCTGCGCACGCCGTCCACGCCCTTGGCGTGGTTCACGGCGCGGCCGGCCTCGGCCTGGGAGCCGACGATGCCCAGGAGCACCACGTTGCACTGGACGACCTTGGTGTTCACGTTGGTGGACTTGATGTCCCCGTCGGCGATGAGCTCCTTCTTGACCTTGGCGTAGATGAGCAGGTTGTCCGAGGTGCCGCAGAGCTCGTCGTCCTTCTTGGGCAGCATATAGGTGGTCACGCCGCGCACGCCGTCCACGGCCCGGGCGATCTGCACGCTGCGGGCGATCTGCTCCCGGGACTCGTACTCGCCCAGGATGTAGGCGTGGCCGTCGTACACGGCGGCGTCGAAGTCCATGTACTTGATGAGCTCGTCCTGGAGAAAGTCGGCCTTGATTTCGGCGGTGATGATTTCGTCGTCGGTCTGGGTGCCGATGCTCCGCTCGTCCACGGCGGCCTTGTAGGCCGTGGTGCAGCCGGCGGCGGAGAAGAGGAGCATGGCGAAGATCAGGAGCAAGAGGAGGCGCTTCATGGTATCCTCCCGGATTGTTTCGGTGTTGTTCGTTTCCAGGCGGCGGTTCGCGGGCGCCAGTCTAGCCGAGGCCTTGCGGAACGGGCAAGGGAAAAATGCTTTCATTCCGGAAAGGCCCGCAGGGCGATCCCCAGCACCTTCTCGGGAACCACGCGGATTCCTTCCCAAAACGGCGGGCAGAGCAGGACCAGGCCGGGCAGGGCCAGCCGCCAGGCGTGCAGGCGCAGCCCGCCGGGATCGGCCTGGCCGTATTTCGGGTCGCCCACCACGGGGTGGCCCCGGGAGGCGAGCTGGACGCGGATCTGGTGCGTGCGGCCGGTGCGCAGCCGCACGGCCAGGAGGCTTTCCTCCTCGCCCACGACGAGCGGCGCGACCTCGGCCAGGGCCTGCTTGCCGCTGCCCGCGCGCACCCGTTCCCGTCCGGGCTTCCCGGACTTCTCCAGCAGGTCCTCCAGAAGCGTGACTCCGGCATGGGGCCAGCGGCCGCGCACCCAGGCGAGGTAGGTCTTGCCCGCCAGGCCCTGGCGGAAAAGCTCGTTCAGGCGGCGCAGGGCGGTGTGGGTCTTGGCCGCCAGGAGCAGGCCGGAGGTGTCTCGGTCCAGGCGATGGGCCAGGGCCGGGGCGAAGTCCGCGCCCGCGAAGCGGGCCTTGAGCCGGGCGTCCACGGAGTCGGCGTGGCCGGTCCCGGCGTGGGAGGGCAGCCCGGCGGGTTTGGCCACCGCCAGGATTTCCTCGTCCTCGTAGATGATCTCCAACCCGCCCGTGGGGGCTGGGAGTTCCGGCGCGATCTCGCCGGGGCGGTGCGGGGGCACGCGCACGGTCTGCCCGGCCTCCACCCGGTCGAAGGGCTTGCGCCGCCCTCCGTCCACGCGCACCTGGCCGGTGCGGATCCAGCGCATGATCGCCGGGCGCGGCACGCCCTCCAGGCGGCGCTCCAGGAACTGGAGCAGCTTCTGCCCGGCCTCGGCGGGGCTCACGGACAGGTGGGCGACCTCGGGCACGGCGGCGTCCTCAGCCCACGAAGCGCGGCAGCCAGAGGGCCAGGTCCGGGACGAGCAGGAGCAGGAGCACGCAGACGAGATAGGCGGCCATGAACAGGGACACGCCGAGGAAGACCTTGGGCATGGGCACCTCCGGGGCCATGGAGGCCACGATGAAGGTGTTCACGCCCACCGGCGGGGTGATGGCCCCCATGGTGGTGACCACGGTGATGACCACGCCGAACCAGATCGGGTCGAAGCCCAGGGCCAGGGCCACGGGATGGAAGATGGGCAGGGTCACCAGGAGCAGGGCCAGGGCGTCCATGAGCATGCCGCCCAGGGCGTAGATGGCGCAGATCACAAGCACCACCAGGGCCGGAGGGGCCTGGAGCGCGGAGACGTAGGCCGCCGCCTCGTAGGGCAGCCGGGTCACGGCCAGGAAGCGGCCCAGGATCACGGCTCCCAGGATGATGACCATGATCATGCTGGAGACCTTGATGGTGTCGGTGACGGCCCGGAGAAAGTCCCTGACGCTCAGCCGCCGGGTTCCGGCGGAGAGCAGCAGGGCAGCGGCGGCTCCGGCGGCCCCGGCCTCGGTGGGGGTGAAGAAGCCCGCGAACAGCCCGCCCATGACCAAGCCGAACAGCGCGAGCATCTCCAGGGCGCCGGGCAGGGCGCGCAGCCGCCGGCCGAGGCTCGCGCGGGGGGCGATGGGGCCCCACTGCGGCCGCAGGCGGCAGGCCGCGGCCACCACGAGCAGGAAGAGCAGGGCCAGGAGCATTCCGGGCAGGAGGCTGGCCCAGAACAGGCGGGCGATGGAGGCGCCGGTCTGCAGGCCGATGATGAGCAGGACCACGCTGGGCGGGATGACCACGCCCAGGGTCGAACCGGCGGCCACCGCTCCGGTGGCGAGCACGGGGCTGTACTTGTACTTGCGCATTTGGGGCAGGGCCACGGTGCTCATGGTGGCGGCCGTGGCGGTGTTCGAGCCGCAGATGGCCGCGAACCCGGCGCAGGCCAGGACAGTGGCCATGGCCAGCCCGCCCCGGATGTGGCCCATCCAGGCGTAGGCCGTGGTGTAGAGCCGCTCGTTGACCCCGGAGTAGAAGCAGATCTGGCCCATGAGGATGAACAGCGGGATCACCGTGAGGCCATAGGACGAGAAGACGTTCCAGACCTCGGTGCCGAGCATGCCCAGGGCGGCCTTGGGCCCGAGCACGGCGGCGAAGCCCGCGAAGCCCACCATGCCCATGGCGAAGCCCACGGGCAGCCGGGTGAAGAGGAAGAGTGCCAGGAGGACGGCGATGCCCGTCAGGGCCAGGGTTCCGGGTTCCATCTAGACCTTGGTCCGGCCCACGGCCGTCAGGAGGAAGTCCGTGAAGAGGGCCAGGGCCATGACCAGGCAGCCCAGGGCCGAGGCCAGGACAAAGGGGTGGAAGGGCCAGTGCAGGGTTTCCGAGACCTCGCCGGTCTCCACGAGGAAGGCGGCCCAGCGCCTGGACTGTTCGGCCAGGAGCAGGAAGAAGGCGCAGGAGGCCAGGCTCGCGGCCGCGTCCAGGGAGCGCCGGACGGGGCGCGGCAGGCGGCCGAAGAGGATGCCCACGCTGATGTGGCTCTTGTTCAGCTGGGCCCAGGCCATGGAAAAGGCCGCCGACATGGCTCCGAGAAAGCCCATGACCTCGAAGGTCCCCTCCAGGGGAACCCATACGGCGCGGGCGAGCATGTTGGCGCAGGCCAGGACCGTCATGGCCACCAGCAGGGCGCCGGACAGGACCGCCAGGGCCTTGGCCAGCCGTGAGGTGAGAAGGGCGAGGGCGTCGATCATGGCGTCCCTGAAAAGAGCGGGCGCTCCCCGGAGCGCCCGCCGTGTGTTACTTGGCCTCGGCCGCCTCGTGCTCGGCCTTGAGCCGGTAGAGGTCGGCCAGGACGGCGTCGGCGGGCACTCCCGCGGCGGTCGCCTGGGCCTTCCATTCCTCGATCAGCCCGGCGGTCTTGTCCCGGGCCTGGGCCCGTTCCGCTTCGGACAGCTCGAAGATCTGGATGTCGTAGGTGTTCTTGGACCAGGTCAGGGCCTCGTGGACATGGCCGTCCATGTAGGCGCCGGTCCATTCGGACTGCTCCCGGGCGAGCCCGTCCAGCGCGGCCTTCACGTCCGCGGGCAACGAGTCCCATTTGGCCCGGTTCATGACCACGGCGAAGGGATAGACCGGGAAGTCGGTCACGGTCTCGTAGCGGCAGGACTCCGCGAAGTTGAAGTCCTTGAGCACCTCCAGGGAGGAGAGCAGCCCCTTGACCAGCCCCTTCTGCAGGGCCTCGGGGGCCTGGGACATGGGCATGGACACGGGCGTGGCCCCCAGGGCCGAGAGCATCTTGGAGGGCGTGCCCGAGGCCCGCAGCTCCAGTCCGGCGAGGTCCGCCAGGGATTTCACCGGGACGGTGCTCATGATGTTCGAGGGCGCGGAGGTGAACAGGGTGAGCACCTTCACGGCCTTGAACTCGGTCGGGTCGTATTTCTGGAACAGGTCGAAGAGCACGAGGCTGGCGGTCCGCGAGGAACGGAAGCCCACGGGCTGCTCCGCCACGGTGGTCATGGGGAATACGCCGGGCTGGTAGGACATGGACAGGCAGCCGATGTCGGCCTGTCCGTCCTGCACGCCCTTGAACATGTTCTTGGCCTCCAGCAGCGTGCCGCCGGGGTAGGTGTCCACCACGACCCTGCCGTTGGTGCGCCGTTCCACCTCCTGCTTCCAGCGTTCCATCTGCACGCAGGGGAACGTGGAGGCGGGCGGGAAGTTGGCGTAGGACAAGCGGATCACGGCCGCCTTGTCCTGCTTGGGGGCCTCGGCCTTGGGCTCGTCGCGGCCGCAGCCAACGAGCAGGATTGCGGCCGCCAGCAGGGCGGCGGCCAAGCGGATCGTGGTGCGCATGTGATGTTCTTCCGCCTACTTCTGGACCGCGTCGGTGTTCAGCTCGTAGCCCATGAGCACGGTCTTGCGGTACTCCAGGCCCACGGTGCCGGGGTAGGTGTTCACCAGGACGCAGAGGTCCTGCTTGCCGTCGTTGTTCGGGTCCGCCACCTGGAAACCCACCACGGTGCCCTTGATGCGCCGAGTCTTCCAGGCCAGGTTCATGCCCACGCCGTCCCAGAACAGGGCGTGCAGCTCGCCCTGGGTGAAGGTGCGGAAACGGCCGAAGATCTGGGCGGCCACGGAGATGTCCTTGTTCACCAGGAGTTCGTACTTGCCCTTGGCCGAGAAGGACGTGATCTTCATGGGCATGGGAAGGTAGTAGCTCTGCTTGGTGAAGTCCGAGCCGCCGCCGGTCATGCCGGGCAGGGCCGTGGTCACGTCCAGGTCGATGGCCGAGCTGTTGTAGGTTTCGTCCGAGGAGGATTGCAGGTCCAGGGCCTGGTTGAAGACCTGGATGTGGCTGTCCTCGTTGATGAGCACGACCTTGTAGCCGTTCTGGTCCGGGAAGTAGGCGAAGTTGTAGACGTTGGCGAACTCGGGCAGGGCGATGTGCTTGCCTTCCACGAGATTCTTGCCGCTCAGGTGGTACTCATAGATGTTCTTGGAGCTGAAGAGTTCCGAGGAGCCCTGTTTCTGTCCGATGAGCGTGGGAGAGTAGGTCGGGGGCATGGCCACGACGGAGAGATAGACGCGGGCGCCGTCCAGGATTCTCTCCAGCTTGTTGCCGACGAAGGAGAAGATCATGGAGTAGGGCTGGCCGTCGCGGAAGGACGAGATCACGATGTCCTGGACGCCGTTGCCGTCGGCGTCCACCGCGCCGATGTAGAGCAGCTCGTACTTCTGGGTGAAGTCCACGCTGTCCAGGGGATCCAGGCGGCCGTTCTTCAGCGAGTATGCATAGAGGGCGTGCTGGCCGAGGATGAAGACTTCCTGGCGGCGGTCGCCGTTGGCGTCGGCGATGACCATGCCGCGCGAGGCGTACTTGAGGTTCTGGGTGCGCCACTGGCCCGGGGTTTCCGCGCCGCCTTCATAGCGGAACTGCGGGTTCACGGCCGCGATCGGGTCGGCGGGGTTCGTTCCCTGGGCGGCCAGGAAGGCGGGGTTGGAGGGCGCGGCGGCGCGCTGTTCGGCCTGGGCCGCGGGCTGGCTGGGCGCGCCGAAGAGCTCGGCCAGCTGTTCCTTGGCCAGGGCGTCCAGGCCGGGCACCAGGCCCTCCATGGACATGTCCTTGGTCACGACCTTGGATTGGCCCTTGGCGTCCGCGCGCTGGAGCTCCAGGGTGACGTGGTCGCCCAGGACGTTCACCGTGCCCCAGTAAAGATACTGGCCGTTCACCCGGGCGAGCATGGACTGGGCCTGGGTGCCGCCGGCGGGCGGGGTGACGCCCAGGGAGGCGGCGGCCTCCTTGGGCAGGGCTTCGAACTTGCCGGGAGCGGTCAGGCGGGAGGTGAGCATGGACTGCACCGCCGGACCGAGATAGAGGAACTTCTCCGGGCCGTTGACCTTGAAGGGCAGCACGGCGTAGGTCTTGGCCGTCTGGGCCAGGGCCGTGCCCGCCAGGGTCAGGGTCAGGATCAGGGCGATGGATATATTCCTCAATAATTTCATGATGTTCCTCCGATAGAGTGAACGCTTTTGGATTCAGAACGCGCGAGGCGGCACTTTAGCAGGCCCCCATGCGTTCTGTAAAGCAAGGACGCCGGGATGGGCCATTCGTTACGGAGCTTCCGCCTGGTGGGCGGCGCGGCCGAGGCCGAGGGCATCGAGAATCTCCTGCGGGCCCAGGGCTTCGCCTTCGAGCCCGAGCCGTTCTGGCCCCTGGCCCGGCGTCTGGCCGAAGAGCCTTTTCCCCTGGGCGGGAGCCTGGCCGCCCGCTTCGGTCGGGTCTACATCCAGGACCGCTCCTCCATGCTGCCGCCCCTGCTCCTTGCCCCGCCGCCCGGGGCCGTGGTCCTGGACATGTGCGCCAGCCCCGGGAGCAAGACCGGCCTCCTTTCCCAACTGGTGGGGCCCACGGGCTTCGTGCTGGCCGTGGAGGCCTCGGCCGACCGCCTGGCCACCCTGCGCGCCAACCTGCGGCGCATGGGCGCGGTGAACACGGCCACCATCGGTCATTCCTCGGAGCGCCTGCCCCTGGCCGACGGCTCCTTCGACCACATCCTCCTGGACCCGCCGTGCAGCGGCTGGGGCACGGTGGAACGCAACCCCAAGGTCCTCGAACTTTGGGCCGGGGACAAGACCGCGCCCCTGGTGCGACTCCAGCGCGCGCTTCTGGCCAAGGCCGCCGCGCTTCTGGCCCCCGGCGGAAGGCTTTTGTATTCCACCTGCACCACCAACGTGGAGGAGAACGAGGAGCAGACGGCCTGGGCCCTGTCCGAGCTGGACCTGGAGCCCGCGCCCCTGGCCCCGCCGCCGGGATTCATCTTCGACACCCCGTTGCTCGGGCTCTCCGGGGTCCTGCGCGTGGCCGAGGAGTCCGAGGGCCAGGGGTTTTACCTGGCGGCCTTCACCCGGCGGGGCGGAAATCGTGCCGAGGCCCCGGAGCGCGCGGACCTGCCGGGCAGGCTCCTGGACCCGGCCCGGCTGGGCGGCGACGCCCCGGTGGACTGGGCGGCCCTGCCGCCCGGCCAGCTTCGCGACTTCAACGGCAAGGCCTTCTTCCTTCATGAGACGGCCCTGGGGCTGATGCCGCCGGGCCTGCGCTGGCAGGGATTCGTCCTGGGCAAGGTCGCGGCCGGGGTGTTCCGGCCCGATCCCCTGTGCCGCCCGCTGCTGCCGCCCCTGGAGGGGCTTGCCGCCGGGCGCGCGCTCGACGCCCGCGAGCCCGCCGTGCTGGAGGCCCTGCTCTCCGGCCAGGCCGTGCCCTGCGGTGAGGGCAAGGGCGCGGCAGCGCTGTATTTTCGCGGCCTGGGCCTGGGCTATGTGAGCCGCAAGGGCCGCCGTTTTCTCTGGACCGGCGCGGGGTTGTGATGAAAAATCAAGAAATCGAATATGTTGTCTGTTGGAGAAAATTTTGACGATTTCTTTTGACAAGCTGTTCTGGCTGTGTCATATGAGCTTTCCGCCGGGGGTACCGGGGTTCGTTGACAGAGCCTGCCCATGTGAGTAGCTCCTTCCCGGGGGCGGATAGCTCAGCTGGGAGAGCACCGGCCTTACAAGCCGGGGGTCGCAGGTTCGAGCCCTGTTCCGCCCACCAGCGGATGCATAGCGCGGAGCCGTAGTTCAGTCGGTTAGAACGCCGGCCTGTCACGTCGGAGGTCGCGAGTTCGAGTCTCGTCGGCTCCGCCAGCAAGAAATAAGCCTCTACGTCAGTAGGGGCTTTTTCTTTTTTGGAAGCAGGGCTGGGGTCGAGGAATGCCTGAGAAGCGCTGTTCTTCCGCATGCCGCCAGACGCGCGGCTGTGAAGATGAGGGAATCCATGTTTGAGGAAATACGCCGCCGGTTGTCCAGGATCGAGTCTGAAGAAGACGTTAGAATTCTTTACGCCTGCGAATCTGGAAGTCGGGCGTGGGGTTTCGCCTCCGGCAACAGTGACTGGGATGTGCGGTTTATCTATGCCCGTCGTCCCGAGTGGTATCTAAGCGTCGATCTGGAAAAGAAGCGCGATGTGATTGAACTGCCCATCGTCGATGACCTGGATGTCAACGGATGGGATATCCGCAAGGCCCTCCGCCTGTACAGGGGATCGAATCCTCCGCTCTTTGAGTGGGTGCATTCGCCGATCGTGTACCACGCCCATACGGATTTCATCGCCCGGTTGCGGGGCGGCCTGCGGGCCTATTATTCATTGAAATCATGCCATTATCACTATCTGAGCATGGCGAGGAAGAATTACCGCGAATATCTGCAAGGTGAACGTGTCAGGCTCAAAAAATATCTTTATGTGCTGCGCCCATTGCTTGCCGTGATGTGGCTGGAGCAGGGGCGTGGTCGGGTTCCCGTGGAATTCGCCGTTCTTCTGGACTGTCTCGGGGATATACGGGTCAAAGCCGAGATTGACTCGCTCGTCCAGAGGAAAATCCAGGGCGACGAATTGGCGCAGGGAGCCAGAATCGATGTCCTGAACCGTTTCATCGACGGCGAGTTGGAACGGTTGGACCGGATTGAGCCGCCTGCCGCTGACGCCTCGGAGGTTGAGCCGCTGAATCGGATTTTTCGCGAGACGCTTATCGCCGCGTGGGCGTAAAGCCTGCGACGAAGTGCGCGGCGTAGTCGGCCGCGTCCGTTCGCGGAAGGCCGGGGCGGGCTTTTTCTCAAAGCAAGGCATGAGGCCCGGCGCAAGCCGGGCCTTTTTTCGTCCGTGGCCGGGCCTCGCCTAATCGTCCATATTCGCAGTCAGGAACATGGCCTTTTCCAGGGACTGGAAAAACTGCTGGTAGGGCAGGGGGGCCTCCACGGCCTCCAGGCCGAGCTGGGCGTTGGCCCGCACCCGGGTCTGGGTCGTGCCCTTGAGCTGCACCGTGACGGTCATGCGCATCTGGTAGCCGCTGAGCTTGGTGGCGCTCACGGTGCCCAGGGCGCCGTCGGCCTTGTCGATGACGAAGCCGAGGTCCTGGAGGGTGGCGATGACCGTGCGCAGGGTCTTTTCCCTGTCCGTGGTGTCGAAGGCGCGGGACTGGATGCTGCGCAGCTGGACCTGGGATTCGGAGGTGGCCAGGGCCTGCTTGTTCGGGTTCACGCAGGCGGAGGCCGGCAGGACCAGGGCGAGGATGAGGGTGAGGGCGCGCGCGGTGTTCATATCTCTTGGGCCTCCAGAAAGACGGACTTGGAGAGTTTCTCGAAGAATTCCTGATACATCACCGGATTGGTCAGGGCCTCCAGGCGCGTGGCCTGGCCGTGGGTGTTGACGACCACGCGCTGGAAGGTCACGCGCACGCTGGTGGCCCCGAAGTCCACACTGTTCATGCGCAGGGTGAGGTCCTTGCGCAGTTCCGCGAGGTTGCCGGTGGTCAGTTCCGCGCTCAGGTTCTTGGCGGTCTTGGGGTCGAAGAGCGGCGACAGCTCCTCGTAGTAGCTCCGGTCCAGCTTCGCTTGCAGCTTGGCGCAGGCCGAGTCGATGCCCGCCTTGGTCAGGGGCTGCGGCCTGGCGGGCTGGGCGGCGTTCTCGGCCGCGCGGGCCACGGGCCGGGTCACCAGGGAGACGCGGATGGTCTGGGCCGAGTCCACGGGCATGGCCCCGCCGCCCAGGGCGGCGATGATGATGGCCGCGGTCACCTGGCCCGCGTTGGTGGCGTCGCGCTGCTTGGAGCAGACCAGCACGCCCAGCTCGTGGTTCGACTCGTCGATGGTGAAGCCGAGATCCTGGAGCACGGCGGCCGAGGCCGACAGCATGGCGGGCTCGTCGCTCGTGTCGAAGCGGCGGGTCTGCAACTGGCGCATCTGCAGACTTTCCGGGGCCAGGGTCAGGGCCTCCGTGGCGACCTTGGTGTGGTTGGCGCAGCCGCAAAGGGCCAGCGCCGCGAGGACCGCGAGGCACGGAAGGAGTCTGATGTTCATGGCGTTCCCCTAGAAGCTGGACTGGCGGTAGGCGAAGTCCCGAACCTTGCCCGCCGCGTCGAACTTGACGATGATGGTCAGGGTGCGCTGGGTCGTGGACGCGGCTCCGGCCGAGCGGTTGCCGCCGGCTCCGCCCAGTCCGCCGCCGATTCCGTCCCCGAAGCCCGCGCCGCCGAGGATCAGGGCCGAGACCCCGCCGGAGCTGGTGGAGTAGACCGTCTCGGTGGAGACCTTGTCGTAGACCCAGACCTCCCGGCGCTGTTCGTCGGTGGTCACGACATTGGGCGATCCGAGCACCTCGGCGACCTGGGCGTTGGTCATGCCCACGCGGATTTCGCGCTGCACCTTGCCGACCGTGAGGCGGTCCCCGGAGTCGTCGCGGAGCTCGGCCCGGTGTTGCGCGGCCGACATGCACCCGGAGAGGGCGAGAGCGAGGCAGATCGAAAGGGACAGGAACAGACGTTTCATGCACTCCTCCCTGGCTGGTGAATTCGTCAGGCTTGTTTATATAGGATGATTTGATAAAGCAAGCAGTCTATATTCGTCTTCATTTTGCGTTCCGGCGACGCGCGGAACGCCCGGCCGGAACGGGCGCAACGGTCTGGCGGAGGGGGATCGGTTGGCGTATGGTGCGCCGGACCGGTCCGCTTCGCGGAACCCCAATCCGGCAGACCATGAGGAGACCGCCACAATGAAGGAAACGGAGCTCGCGGCGTTGCGGTTCCCCGAAGATCCGGCATACATCCCCGTGGCCGTCCAGGCCGCCCGGGTCTGCTCCGCGCGGCTCGGCTTCGGCGAGGCGGACGCGGGCCGCATCGGCTTGGCCCTGGAAGAGGCCCTGACCAACGCCCTGGCCTTCGGCTTCGGCGATCCCTCGGCGCAAGTCTCGGTGGTCTTGTCGCGCACCGCCGCGGCCTTCTGCATGTCCGTCCGATCACAGGGCCTGCCCCTGGAGGCCGCCAGGCTGCCGAAATACGATCCGCAACGCGCCCGCGACCACGCCGATACCGCCGGGCTGGACTCCCTGCTCATGGAGGCGGCCGTGGACAAGGTGCTCTATTCCACCCTGGACTCGGGACGGCGGGAAGTGAGGCTGCTCAAGTCCCTGCCCGCCGAGCCTCCGGCCCGGCCCCGCCGTGAGGCCCCGGCGCCGGAGCTGGAGCCCCGGTCCGTGCGCTTCGCCGTCCGCCCGGCCCGTCCCGAGGACGCCGAGGGCATCGCCAGGCTGGCGCTCACCGCCCACGGGGCGCTCCTCTTCGCCGAGCACATCTATTATCCCGAACGGGTGCGCGAGATGCTCATTTCCGGCGAGTTGGCCTCGGGCCTGGCCGTGAGCGAAGACGGCGAATTCATGGGGCACCTCGCCTTGGCCTTCAAGACGCCGGACGCCCGGCTGGCGGAGATGACCTATGCCTTCGTGGGCGAACGCTTCCGAGGCCAGGGCTGCGGCGGCAAGCTCACGGCCCTGTTGCTGGAGGAGGCGCGGCGGCGCGGCCTCCGCGCGCTCACCGGTCTGGCCGTGACCAACCATGTGAACTCCCAGCGCATGGTCGTTGCCGCCGGATTCGCGGAGAGCGCCCTGCTGCTGGCCCCGAGCCCGGCCTCCCGCACCTGGGACCGGAACGGAACGCCCGGCCGCATCGGCAACCTGGTGCTGGTCCTGGGCCTGGGGTCCCGGGAGGAGGTCCCGGTTCATGCGCCCGCGCGACACCGGGAGATGATCGAGCGGATCTATTCCCACCGGAACGTCCCGGTGCGGTTCGAGGAAGCGCCCGCCGGGGATGCGGCGCTGGACGGCCCGGGCCGCCTGGAAGTGGAAAGCGATTTCAAGGAGGGCTGGACCGCGCTCATCGTGGAGCGGCATGGCGCGGACACCCTGGCCCAGGTCGCCGAGGAGCTTCGGAGGGCCCGCGCCCAGGGCGTTCCCTCCATCCATGTCCTGCTGCCCCTGGGATCGCCCGCCACGCCGGCCCTTGCCGGGGCCTGCGAACAGCGCGGCTTCTTCTTCTCCGGCGTGGTCCCCGGGGACAACGGGGGAGAGTTCCTGGTCCTCCAGTGCGTGAACACGCCGGGCACGGACTACGCGTCCATCCACCTGCTCACGGAGTTCGCCCGGGAGTTGAAGGACTATGTCCGCTCCTGCGATCCCCGGGAGGGATGATCCCGCAACCCCCCGAAGGGTCTTGACTTGCGGGGCGTTGCGCGAAAGACTGCCGAACGTGACGGTTTCCGTCGAAACGGCCAACCGGAGGCGTTGTCCATGAAGCGCTGGCTTGTGTGTGCCCTGTGCCTGACCGTCTTTGCGGCCTGCGCGGCGGAGGCCCTGGCCGCGCCCATCTCCGCCGTGGGCCGGAAGAATTTCGAGCGGGCCCGCCGGGCCGAACAGCGCGGCGCGTTCGACGAGGCCCGGGCGGCCTACGCCAAGGCCGCCGAGGCCCTCGGCCAGTACGTCGCATCCATCGACAGCCACGACGGCGATCCTTTTTCCTCGGACCTGATCATGCTCGGCATGTCCCTCTACAAGTCGGGCCGCTACGACCAGGCCGCCCAGGTCTGCGACCGGGTGGCCGGGAAGGACCCCGACGTCTTCGAGGCCTTCGTCTACGGGGGGCTGGCCCGGCTGCGCCTGGGGCGGACGGGCGAGGCCCTGGATCTGTGGAAGCGCTTTCCCCTGTCCCGGCGGCAGATGTTCCTCACCGACGCCATGCATGCCCAGTCCCGGGCCCTGGAGCGGGGCGAAACCGACGCGGCCTCGGCCATCCGCGAGGTGGAGGCGGCCGTGCTGCATCAGGACGCCTGGAATCTCTCGCACGCCAAGGGCGTGAATCTCCCCTGGCCGGACCTGTGCAGCGGCGCGTTCTGGTGGCGCTCTGCGGACAGCCCCTGCGACTCCTCGCCGGATCCGGTGGGCGGGGTCGCGTGGTAGCCGCGCCGGAACGCGCGGCCCTGCTGCGCGACGCGGCCGCGTTCGGCCCGATGCTCAAGGCCTGGCGGCGCGATCTGCACCGGCGGCCGGAACTGGGCCTGAGCTGCCCGCGCGCGGCGGCCCTGGTCGCGGGCGAACTGCGCGGCCTGGGCCTGGAGGTGCGCGAGGGGCTGGCCCGCAGCGGCGTGGCCGGAATCCTGCGCGGCGGCCCCGGCCCCACGGCGGCCCTGCGCGTGGACATGGACGCCCTGCCGCTGGAGGAGCAGACCGGCCTGGACTTCGCCTCGGAAATCCCTGACCGGATGCACGCCTGCGGCCACGACGGGCACACGGCCCTGGGCCTGGGCGCGGCCCGGCTCCTGGCCGCCCGGCGCGATTCCCTGCCCGGCACGCTGCTCTTCCTCTTCCAGCCCGGCGAGGAGTATCCCGGCGGAGCCCGGCCCATGATCGCCGACGGCGCGCTGGATGATCCGAGCCCGGACGTGATCCTCGGCTGCCATCTCTTCCCGGGGCTGGAGCGCGGCCGGGTCGGGGTCTGCTCGGGCCCGGCCACGGCGGGCAACGAGGAGTTCACCCTGACCGTCACGGGCCGGGGCGGGCACGCGGCCCGGCCGCATGAGTGCGCCAATCCGATCCAGGCCGCGTCCCGGCTCGTGCTCGACCTCCAGGGCATCGCGGCCGGACGGGTGGACGCCCGCGAGCCGCTGGTGCTCACGGTGGCCGAGTTCCAGGCCGGGGCCGGGCACAACGTCATTCCCGAGCGGGCCGTGCTCCGGGGCACGCTCCGCTTTCTGACCGAGGCGGCCCGCGAGGCGGCCATGCGCGAGGTCCGTCGCCTGGCCCGAGGTGTGGAGGCCGCCTGGGGCGTCCGGGTCGAGCTGGAGAGCCGGGTGGACGGACCGCCCATGATCCTGCCCCCGGATTTGGCCGACCGCGCGCGCGGCTGGTGCGCCGAACTCCTGGGTCCGGAGCGGGTGGAGCTGCTGGCCCGGCCCTCCATGGGCGCGGAGGACTTCGCCTATTTCGCCGAAGCCCGTCCGGCGGCCTACCTGCGCCTGGGCTGCCGTGACGCGGCCCACTCCGCCGGACTGCACACGCCGTTCTTTGATTTCGACGAGGCCCTCCTGCCCGAGGCCTGCGCCACGCTGGCTTGGTGCCTGTGGCGTTTTTTGCGGGAATCGTGACTCCCGCGGAACTCCCTGTGAGACAATGAGAATCTTGCGCCCGCTCCTTGAGGTTTTGCGCCGGAGGGCGTAACGTCGCCCGAACCGCAAGCCGCGCGGCGCGCGGCGCCGGAGGGAGGACGAATGGCGGTGGTGGCGCGACTGGCCCTCATTCTGGCCATGCTGCTGCTCGGGGCCTGTGGCCCGGAGCGCGAGGCCGCGCCGCGCCAGAACCGGGCTCCCGGAGTCACGGACAGGGAGATCGTGCTCGGCTCATCCCTGGCGCTCAAGGGCCACGCCGGGTACCTCGGCACCCAGACCCTGCGCGGGGCCCTGGCCTACCTGAACGAGGTGAACGAGCAGGGCGGGGTCTTCGGCCGCGGAATCCGGGTCATCGCCTCCGACGACTCCTACGATCCGCCCCGCTGCCTGGCCAACACCCAGAAGTTCATCGTGGACGACGACGTCTTCGCGCTGTTCTGCTACGTGGGCACGCCGACCACGGTGAAGATCATCCCCCTGGTGACCGAGGCCCGCATCCCCCTGGTGGGCATGTTCACCGGGGCCAACGCCCTGCGCGAGCCCTTCAACCGCTATCTGATCAACGTGCGCGCCTCCTACTACCAGGAGACGAAGAACGCCGTGAGCCATCTGGTCAAGGACCTGGGGCTCAAGCGCATCGCGGTCTTCTACCAATATGACGCCTTCGGCTTCGACGGGCTCACCGGCACGGAGCTGGCCCTCAAGGAGTTCGGCCTGGAGCCCGTGGCGCGCGGCTCCTATGTGCGCGGCTCCCTGGACGTGGAGGAGGGCCTGTCCCGGATCATCAACTCCGGGGCCGAGGCCGTGGTCATGATCGGCACTTCCGAGCCTTGCGCCAAGTTCATCCGCCTGGCCGCCGAGCGCGGCTTCAAGGCCATCTTCTACAGCGTCTCCTTCGTGGGAGCCGAGGAACTGGCCAGCCGCCTGGCGGGCCTCAAGGATGAAATCGTGATCATGTCCCAGGTGGTGCCGCCGCCCGAGGGCGTCGAGGGCACCCGGCCCGAGGACATGTCCGAGTACGTGCGCCTGCTGCGCAAGCACTTTCCCGGCGACCGGCCGAGTTTCGTGGGCCTGGAGGGTTACGCCAACGCCCGCGTGCTGGTGGAGGGGCTCAAGCGCGCCGGGCCCAGGCTCACCCGCGAGGGATTCCTGGACGCCATCGAGTCCATCCGCGACTACAGCCTGGGTCCGGGCATGTCGGTGTCCTTCGGTCCCGGCGGGCACCAGGGCATGGAGCGGGTCTACTTCACCCGGCTGGAGAAGGGTTCCTTCGCGCTGATGCACGACTGGAGCGCCCTGGGCAGGGCCTTCCAGGCCGCCCGCGCCGGGGCGGCGGGGAACGCGCCATGAAGACCCGCTTCGCGCGCATGAGCCTGAAGAACAAGATCCGCTTCTCGATCCTGGCCGGGATCGTGGCGGTGAGCGTGGCCGTGGCCCTGCTCACGCGTTGGATCCTCGTCTCCTCGCTCACCGGCGAGCTCATCCTGCGCGGCAGCGCCATCGCCCACTCCGTGGCCGAACGCGGCGGAGCCTTCGTCCTGGACAAGGACACCCCCAAGCTCCTGAGCCTGATCTTCGACGAGGCCAAGCTCATGGAGCGCGACCGGCTGGTGTCCTACATCTTCGTCACCGGCCAGCACGGCGACGTCCTGGCCCACACCTTCACCCGGCCCTTCCCCGAGGCCCTGGAGGGCGTCCGGGGCCTGGCCCCGGAGAACGGCAGGATGGTGAACGGCGTCTTCCTGGACGAACGAGCGGTTTCGGACATCGCCGTGCCCATCAAGGAGGGCCTCTACCGCATCGGCACGGTGCACGTGGGCCTGTCCCAGGACCACATCGACCGGCTGGTGGCCAAGCTGCGGATCACCTTCCTGGGGTTCATCTCGCTCATCATCCTGCTGCTCTTCTTCATCTCCTCGCGGCTGTCGCGCAACATCACCAGGCCGCTCACCCGGCTCACGCGCATCTCCGACGAACTCTCCCGGGGCAACTTCGACATCCCCCTGGACCTGGCGGGCCAGGAGGCGGGCTGGACCCCCTCGTCCTGCCCGGCCTACCGGAACACGGACCTGCCCTGCTGGAACCTGGACGAGACCGGGACCGCCGAGCGGCCCCAGGATCCCGAAAGCCTGCACACCTGTCGCCAGTGCTCCTTCTACCGCAAGCGCGAGGGCGACGAGGTGGTCCAGCTGGCCGACTCCTTCCGCAACATGGTCTGGAGCATCAAGCTCTACCGGCGGCGGCTCTCGGAGTCCGAGGGCAAGTACCGCTCCCTGTTCGACGCCGGGCCGGACCCGGTCTTCGTGGTGGACCTGGCCGACGGGACGATCATCGACGCCAACCCCCGGGCCCTGGACCTCTATGGTTATCCCAAGCAGGAGCTGATCGGAAAGCCCTTCCTGGAACTCGGCCCCGAGAGCAACCGCGAGTTCCTGGCCCAGTTCCGGGCGGCCGGCCTGTCCGCCGGGAGCTGCGTGTACCGGCCCAAGATGATCCACTACCGCAAGGGCTCCCAGCCCTTCTACGTCAACGTCCACGCCTGCCCCACCGCCTACCGGGGACGCACGGCGGTGATTCTGGCCGTGACCGACGTGACCGAGATGATGGAGAAGGACGCCCAGCTCATCCAGGCCAGCAAGATGAAGTCTCTGGGCGAGATGAGCGCGGGCATCGCCCACGAGCTGAATCAGCCGCTGAACGCCATCAAGATGGGCAGCGAGTTCTTCCTGCTCATGGCCGAGCGCGACCTGGAGGTTTCCCGGGAGCAGTTCGCGGAGGTGGCCCGGGAGATCAGCCTCCAGGTGGACCGCGCGGCCGAGATCATCCAGACCCTGCGCTCCTTCGGCCGCAAGGCCGAGCTGGCCCGCGAGACCCTGGACCCCAATGTCCCGGTGCGGGCGGTGCTCGGCTTGGTGGGCCGCCAGTTCGAACTGGACAGCGTGCGCTTCGAGCTGGACCTGGCCGACGACCTGCCGCCGATCATGGCCCAGAACAACCGGCTGCAGCAGGTCTTCTTCAACCTCGTGACCAACGCCCGGGACGCGGTGAACGAGCGCGCCGCCGCCGAGGGGGCCGCCTTCCGGAAGATGCTCCGGCTCTCCAGCCGCCTGGACGGCAACCGCGTGGTCATCGCCGTGGAGGACAACGGCCCGGGCATTCCCGAGGACTTCCGGGACAAGATTTTCGAGCCCTTCTTCACCACCAAGGAGGCCGGCCAGGGCATGGGCCTGGGCTTGGCCATCAGCTACGGCATCGTGCGCGACTACGGGGGGGACATCCGCATTCAGGCCCGCCCCGGCGGGGGAACGGTCTTCTGCGTCAGCTTCCCGGCGCGGGCTGAAACAAGGACGGAGATGCATGGACAAGGATAGGATGGTGCTGCTCATCGACGACGAGAAGCCCACGCTGAACATGTTCCGGCTCATGCTCGGGGTCTACGGCTACGGCGTGCTCACGGCCGAGGATGGCGAGGAGGGCGTGGAGATCTTCGCCGCCAACCGTCCGCCCCTGGTCATCACGGACATCAAGATGCCCGGCCTGAACGGCATCGAGGTGCTCAAGCGCATCAAGGCCTTGGATCATCGCACCGAGGTCATCGTCATCACCGGCCACGGCGACATGGACCTGGCCATTGAGGCCCTCAACCTGGACGCCACGGACTTCATCAACAAGCCCGTGCACCGGCACGCCCTGGAGCAGGCCCTGCAGCGGGCCCAGGCGCGCATCGCCCTGGCCCGCAACCGCGAACGCGAGATCAGCGTGCAGGACCTGGGCCAGGCCGCGGTGATCCGCTTCCAGGGCAACGTGACCTCGCACTGCGAGCCGTTCCTGCAGGAGGCCTACGCCAAGGCCGTGGCCCTGAACCGGCCGCTGCTCGTGCTGCACTTCGAGGACTCCGCCTCGATCAACGGGGCGGGCATCTCCTGCCTGACCCAGCTGGTGGGCCAGGCCCGGGCCGCCGGGATCCGGCTGGCCGTGAGCGGGCTGTCGGGGAACTTCCGTCAGGTGTTCGAGGCCGTGGGCATCGCCGGACCCTCCGACTTCCACGAGGGCGTGGAGGCGGCCGTGGCCGCCGCCCGCCCGTCCTGAGCCCCGGTTTCGGGCAGGTCGGGCACGAGCGCGCTGAGGGCCTCCAGGAACAGGCGGTGGAGGTCCTGGTCGCGCCGGTTGTACCGGAATTCCAACTCCTTGAGATAGAGCGGAAAGCGCTGGGGCGAGAGCCCCTTGTAGCGCTTGATGCGCTCCTGGGCGAAGGTCCAGAAGCCGTGCTGTTCCGCGTCCACGTAAGGAATCCGGTCGTAGTTGCTGATGTAGCGCAGGGGCAGGGACTCGTCCGCGCAGAAGACCAGGGCGTGGTAGCGGCGGTAGCGGTCGGTGTAGATGATGTTGTTCATGCGGATGAGCTTGAGCTGGAAATTGGCGTGGAAGTGGAACACGGTCTCGGCCTCGATTTCCGGGACCAGGTCCACGAAGACCAGCCCGCCCTCCTCGATGAGCCCGAAGACAGGCACCCGGCCCGGCGGCAGGTCGCCGGGCTGCCCCGTGAGCTTGCGGCCTCGGATGCACTCGCCGAGGCCCGTGGCCGGGCCCAGCAGGAGCCGGGCGTCCAGGGCCTGGACCAGCAGGGCGTAGCGCAGGGCCGTGAGGGCCTTGTAGGTGGCGTTGTAGGAGGCCCCGATCTCCTTGGCGATGCCGTGGGCCGTGGCCTCGCCCGCGAACAGCCCGGCCAGCCGCAGCCATTGGCGGCAGGACAGTCCGCCGTTGTTGATCCAGCGCCCGGTGAACTCTTGGAAGGTATAGCGGCAGCCGCCGCAGCGCATGCGCCCCTCGGCCAGGTGGTAGACGCGGCGTTCGCCGCAGCGCGGACAGAAGGGCACCCCGTCGGGAAAGCAGAAGTCGCGCAGCAGGGCGCGCGCCTCCTCCTCCGAGGAAGCGGCCCGCGCCAGGTCGAGTGACGTGGGGAGCCGCACCGCCATGATCCGCTCCTAGAATCCCCAGGCCGAGAGCGTGGGACGCCGGAAGCCCTGCTTCTGGGCCAGGTAGTCCAGGGGCAGGGATTCGAGGTCGTCGAGCACCGGCACGGACGGCCGGTCCATCTCCCGGAAGTCGGCCGTCTTCATGTACGAGTGGCAGGAGTCGCAGACCTCCACCCGGTAGCCGGGAATCTCCCGGACCGTGAAGGAGCGCGAGCCCTGGGGATCGGCGTGGTCGCAGAAGGGGCAGGCCAGGCGGCGGATGCGGTAGGAGGTGCGGCAGAAGGAGCAGGTGACCTCGCGGCGGCCTTCCTTGCCCGCGAGGTTCGAGATGAGCGGCAGGCTGCCGCAGACCGGGCAGTGGCCGTGCTGGCGGGGCGTCTCCAGGTCGAGGCCCGGGGAGAGCCGGGCGGCGGCCTCGGCCAGGCCCGGCGTGAGCGCGGCCTGGACCAGGAAATTCAGGACGCGCGGGGCGTTGGGCGTGCGCCGGCCGAAGCGCGCGAACCAGGCGTCGTCACCGGCCAGGAAGGCGCCCTCGGCCCGCTCCAGGTCCAGCTCCCCGGCTGCCGACGCCGCGCGCACCACGCGGGCGGCCTCTTCCAGGTCGCCGCCCAGGTCCGCGAGCATGGCCAGGAATTCCTCGAACAGCGCGCGGGACAGGGCGCTGTCCACGGGAAAGGACTCCCGGGCCAGGAGCGGGCGGCCCTGGAGGTTGTCCTCGGCCGAGGCCAGCCCGGCCGGGGCCGGGAGTTCGATGCGGACCTCGGCCCGGGCCTCATCCTGGCGGCGGGCCACGCCGCTCACCAGGCGCACGAGATCCGGCGGCAGGTATTCGTTTTCGCGCAACTGGCCGAGCTTCTTTTCCAGCTCCGCCACAGTGTCTTTCGGGTCTGTCGACATGGGGGCCTCTCGCGGGGACATGGTCTTTCAGACTAACCCCTCTTCGGCGCGGAAACAAATCAGAGCTTATTGTTCATGTTTTGGCACCAGACGAAACAGGGGGGAAGAAGGGCTGGAGGCCGGCGATCCGCCCGGCGGCGTTGTAGACCCAGAGCCCGTCATCCTGGATGTTGCCCACCAGGGTGATGCCGATTTCCCGGGCCAGCTCCACGGAGAAGCGGGTGGCCACGGCCGTGGAGGCCAGCACGGGGACGCCGATGCGCGCGGCCTTGAGCAGGATTTCGGAGGCCACGCGGCCGGTGGAGACGATCATCTTGTCATGGGTGGGAATGCCTTCCAGGAAGCACTGGCCCACGATCATGTCGATGGCGTTGTGTCGTCCGATGTCCTCTCGGAAGATGAGCATCTCCTCCGGCGTGCAGAGGGAGGAGTTGTGGCAGCCCCGGGTGCGCTCGTAGAGCGTGGAGCGTGCGTGCAGCTCGGCGGCCAGGCGCAGGAGCTGGTCCGGCGTCACGCTCAGGGGGGCGTCGATGCGCCGCCGGGACACGGTGGCCACGTTGCGGTCGAAGTTCGTGCCCTTGCCGCAGCCGGAGGTGATGGCGCGCTGGAGCGTGCGGCCTTCCAGGGGATCGTGGCTGGTCTCCACGCGGGCCAGGATGCGGTCGCCCCGGTCCTCCACGCGCACGTCCTTGAGCTGGCCGGGCTCGGTGATGAGGGCGTCGGACTTGCAGAAGCCCACGGCCAGATACTCCGGGTGCTTGGCCGTGCAGAGCAGGGTGACCACCTCGCGGCCGTTGAGCAGGATGGTCAGGGGCGCCTCGCGGATGGCCTCGATGCGTTCGCGTCGAAAGCCGCGCGGCCCATAGGCGTCGATCTCGTATTCGTAGGCGTCGGGCATGCTGACTCCCTGGGGTTCCGCAAGGATAGCGGAAACGCCGCGCCGGGCGCAACGCCTTTCGACTCAGCCGGGGAGGGCCCGGTCGATGGCCTGGGCCAGGGCCTCCACGGTGAAGGGCTTGGCCACGAAATCGTCCATGCCGATGCGCAGGAAGCGGTCGCGGTCGCTCTCCATGGCGTAGGCCGTGAGCGCGATGATCGGGATGCGCGGATCGCGGCAGCGGGTGCGGCCGTCGCGGATCGCCTTGGTGGCCGTGATGCCGTCCATGACCGGCATCTGCACGTCCATGAGGATGAGGTCGAAGTTTTCCCGTTCCAGGGCCTGGATGGCCTCGGCCCCGTTGGTCACGGCCGTGACCGCGTGGTCCATGCGGCCGAGCACCTGGCTGGCGAACATGCGGTTGACCAGCTCGTCCTCCACCAGGAGGATGCGCAGGTTCTTCCTCGGCTTGCGGGGAGCGGCGGGCCGGGGCTGGGCCGGGGTCCCGATCCCGGGCAGGCTGAAGGGCACGCTCACGGTGAAGGTGCTGCCCTGGCCCTCGGCGCTCTCCAGCCGGATTTCGCCGCCCATGCGTTCGACCACCTGGCGGGCGATGGACAGGCCCAGCCCGGAGCCGCCGTAGCGCTTGTTCAGGTAGTGCTCGGCCAACTCGAAGCTCTCGAAGATGTGCGCCTGGGCCTGGGGCGGGATGCCGATGCCGGTGTCGCGCACGGCGAAGGTCAGGCGGCTGCGGCCCTCGCCATCGGCCGGGCCGGCGTCCGGGAGCACGGAGAGGGTCACCGAGCCCGTGGGCGTGAAGCGCAGGGCGTTGGAGAGCAGGTTGTTGAGCACCTGGCGCAGCCGGAAGGGGTCGCCCAGCAGCCGCGCGGGCAGTCCGGCCCCGCGCTCCACCTCCAGGGACAGCCCCTTGAGCCGGGCCTGGATCTCGTAGGTCCGCAGCAGGGGGTCGAGCACCTCGTCCAGGCCGAACTCCCGTTCCAGGATTTCCGCTGACCCGGCCTCGATGCTGGCCATCTCCAGAAGATTGTTGACGATCTTGTGCAGGCTGTCGGCGCACTGCCGGGCCATTTCCAGGCTGCGCACCTGCTCCTGGTCCAGGGCCGAGGAGCGCAGGAGCTGGAGCATGCCCAGGATGCCGTTGAGCGGCGTGCGCAGCTCGTGGCTCATGTTGGCCAGGAACTGGGTCTTGGCCTCGTTGGCGGCTTCGGCCTGGCGCTTGGCCTTGAGCAGCTCCCGTTCGGCGTGGCGGCGCTGGGTGATGTCCCGCGAGAAGCTGGCCAGGTGCGTCACCGCGCCCCGCTCGTCGGTCACCGGGAAGATACGCAGGCGGTAGACGCGGTCCCCGACCTCCTCGTCGAAGACGCGCGGCTGTCCGGTGCGGGCGGCCTCCATGAGCTTGATGCGGCGCAGCTCCGCCGCCTCAACGGGCAGGGAGTCGAAGATGAGCGTGCCGGTGAGGTCCACGGCCTCGGCGTTGCGCCGTTTGGCCGCGATCTGGTTGGCCGCGAGGATGATTCCATCTGGGGTCAGGAGCATGACCGAGTCGGTGGTGGCGTCGAACAGGGCCTGGATGCGGCTCTCCTTGTCGCGCAGCTCGGCCATGTGCGCCTGGCGCTCTTCCTCGCGGCGCTCCAGGGATTCGGCCATGGAGTCGAAGGATCGGCCCAGGAGGGCGAACTCGCCCCCGCCGCCCGTCAGGCCGCCCCGGGCCGAGAAATCGCCCTGGCTGATGCGCTGGGCCGCCTCGGTGAGGGCGCGCACGCGGTTCAGGATGAAGCGGTGGCCGTAAAGCCAGGTGAGCAGGAGCACCAACACGCCCGCCGTCCCGATGCCCAGGAGGTTGCGCCAGAGGCGGCCGTCCACCTCCGCGAACACGGCGCGGCTGGGGATGCCGATGCGCACGTAGACGTCATCCGCGCCCTTGCCCAGGCTCAGGCGTTTGACCGAGTACAGCCGTTCCACGCCGTCGCGGTCGATCCCCGTGGCGTTGGCCTCGTCGCCGCGTTTGACCAGTTCCAGGAACAGGGCCAGCTGCTCCGGCGGCAGGAGGCGCGGGGTCAGCGTCTCGTCGCCCTGGGAATGGTAGAGCAGGGAGCCGTCGGCCTTGGCGATGGAAAAGGTGGAGCCCTGAGGCAGGTTGGCCTGCTCGAAGCTCCGGCCGTAGCCCGCGAGGTCCACGGTGACGGCCAACAGGGCCGCCAGATGGTTGTGTTCGTCGCGCACCGGCTGGCAGAAGAAGAGGATCGAGCGGCCCTGCAGCACCCCGGCCCAGGAGAGTTCGGTGGCCGGATTGCGGTCCACCAGCAGCGGCGAGTACAGGCGGCGTATGTCCAGGGCCCGGCGGGAGCCCGAGCTGAAGACCGCGCCGTCCGGGGTCAGGGCCAGGATGTCGGCGTATTCGGGATTGTCGCGCAAGAGGTCGGCGAAGAGATCGTCGCAGGCCCGGGCGTCGAGCCGCCGGATGGCCGGGTCCCTGGAGAGGGCGGCCAGGATGCGGTGGGCGTAGTCGGCGGCCTGCTCCGGGCCTCCGGCCAGCAGCCGCATGACCCGCAGGGCGTCCTCCTGGGCCTGCCGGGCCGCGTCCTCGCGCTCCTGGACCGCGTTGTACAGGGCCAAGCCCAGGACCGGACAGAGCGTCAGCAGGACGAGCACCACCAGCAGGCCGCGCAGGCCGAGCCGGGCGAAGATTTTCCCTGGTTCCCGGGCCATCAGCGGGGCCCCCGGGCCTGGGCGGGACCGCCGGATCGGCCTGGGGGCGCTTCCTCCTCCCGGGCTCCCGCGGCGCGGCGTAGGGCGTGTCTGCTCCTCATGACGCTGTCCCTTGGAAGTCGGTGGTCGCGCGGTTTTCCGGCGGCCTGTTCAGGTTATGTACGGCATTGCTCCTGAAAAAAGAAGGCCTTCGCGGGTTCAAATCGCGTCCCGGTCAGGAAAAAAAGACGGGCCCCCGGGAGCGCCCGGGAGCCCGTCCACAAAGGCGCGCGATGGTGCGTCTACACTTCTTCCTTGGCCTTGGACTTCTTCATGGACAGGCCCACGCCGTCGAACAGCTCGAAGATCGCGAAGCCGTACCACATGGTGTAGATTACGTAGAAGACGAGCAGCGCGGTGAGCACGCCGGCCTTGTCCAGAACCCGCTGGGCCTGGATGCCGTAGAAGTTGAAGGCGGGTTCGATGGCCTTCTTCATCACCAGATCGACGCCCTGGGCCTCCTGGATCAGCTTCTGCTTCTGCAGGGGCTTGATCATGGCGTTGAGCATCTCCCACCAGGCCGTCATGGCCTCCTTCTCGTCCATGCCGCGGCGGCCCTGCACGGTGGCGCCGTCGTTCTTGTACATGGCGTCGGAGTCCTCGAGCGCGGCGGCCAGCAGGGAGCCGAGGTCGCCCTTCACGGCCAGTTCGCCGGGGGCCTTCTCGACCACCTCGACGCCGGACTTGGAGCCCAGGGTCACCATGGCGCCGGCCAGCTCGGCCTTTTTGGGCTTGATGGTCACTTCGATGGCCTTGCCCTGGATGGGGGCGACCTTGTCCCGGACAGCCGGGATGAAGTAGGAGGAGCCCTTGGACAGCTTGTTGAACAGGTCGTCGGCGTAGGACAGGCCGTTTTCCGCGACGCCCCGGTCGGTCTTGAAGATGGGGGTCAGGATCAGGACGAAGATGACCGCGAAGGAGGCCATCAGCAGGACGCCCTTCGTGAAGCTTTTCTTGTTGTGCAGCATGACTAGGCCTCCCCTCTCAGCTTGCCGATGTTGGCGAAGAACTTGCCGAACACCCAGACGCCGAAGATGGCGACAACCACCCAGAAGATGATGTTGCCCACGAATTCGACGTTGGTCACGAAGGACTTGGAGAGATCGACCATCTCCAGCTCCGTGAGCTTCTTGGGCAGCGTGGCGGCGCGGTTGATGAAGCCCGCGATGATCGAGACGGCGTAGAAGCCGCGGATGTGGATGCCCTTGACGACCTTGGTGGTCAGCGCGCCGATCTGGATGCCCAGGAGCGAGCCAAGGAGCATGCCCATGGCCAGGGTATAGAACACGAAGCCGTAGATGGCGTACTGGGCGATGGCCGCCAGGCCCGCCGTGAAGATGATCTGGAGGATGTCGGTGCCCACCGTGGTCATGGAGGACACGCCGAAGATGTAGACGAACATGGGGAAGGTGACGAAGCCGCCGCCCACGCCCATGATGGCAGCCAGGACGCCGACCACGGCGCCGCCGGCCGCCACGATCCAGCCGGAGATCCGCCGTCCGCCGGGGACCAGGTCCTCGTCGAAGGTGATCATGGGCGGAATCTGCATGTTCTGGAGCTTCACGGCCAGGGCCGTGGTGCCGCCACCGCCGCCGTGGGCGTCGCCGCCACCGCCGCCGGGCTTGCGGCTGGCCTTGATGAAGTCGAACAGGGCGTAGAAGCCCAGGAAGCCGAGCAGAACGGCGTAGATGGAGCTGATGAACAGCTCGGAGAGCAGCGGGTCCTTGTTGTATAATCCCTTGTTGATCGCGCCGCCGACGAATGTGCCCGCTCCCGATCCCACCAGGAAGGCCACGGCCAGCTTGGCGGAGACGTTGCCGAGCTTCTTGTGCACCGTGGTGCCCATGATGGCCTTGGCGAAGATGTGGAAGAGGTCCGTGCCCACGGCCAGGATGCCCTTCACGCCCGCGGCCATGAGCGCCGGGGTGATGATGAAGCCGCCGCCCGCGCCGATGCAGCCGGTGATCAGGCCCGCGGCCAGGCCCACGGCGATGGAGACGAGAAAGATCTTCGTGGAGTAGAAGGCCGGGGCGTAGGCCGTCTTGCCGCCCAGGAAGTCGCCCGCCTCGGCGAAGCCGAAGAACAGGCAGGGCAGGGCCAGCAGCAGAAGCAGCAGGAGCTTCTTGCGGTTCTTCAGGATGGACATGGACACCTCGAGGTCCCACTTGGCGTGGGCCACCGAGGCGGCTTTCATGAATTCAAAGAGCTGTCTTCCGAATCCCATGGAATTCCTCCTCCTTGCCGAATCCGTCCAGATTTTTTTCCTCGAAGGGCCCCGGCGCCTCCGTCGCGCCCCGGCCCGAGCCGTTACCGAATCGGGAGCACCCCCGCTCCCGGGATGGACCGATATGTTGAAAGGCAAGACGTGTGCCAAAAGGCACAAGCAGTTCGCCAAGGCTGCTTTTGTTGAAATGATTCGATTTTTTACTCCACTCCCGATGCGCCGCCGCTGGCCGGGCCCGACTCCTCTGTCAGCATTTTTTCCACCCCGCCGCCGGGGGTCCCGCCGCGCAGCAGGTCGAGCACGGCGGCCAGCAGGGGCGAGGGATCGCCGGTCTTCTCCACCAGGACGTGGGCGCAGACGATGCCCGCCTCCGGACCGTCGCCGGGGTAGGTCAGGACCACCATCGGGGAGGCCGGGCAGAGTTCCGAGGCCCAGCCCGGCCCGCCGGACAGGGCCTCGGCGTCGCAGATCAGGACGTCCGGCGGCCGTTCGCGACCCAACAGCTCGCGGGCCTGGTGCCGGTCGCGGGCCAGGAGCGCGCGCACGCCGAGGCTCTCCAGTTCGCGGGCCAGGAAGGCCCGCACCCGGGGATTGCGGTCCACGATGAGCACGCAGGGATCCGCGGCCATGCCTTCATACCTCGCTGCCCGGGCGAGGCAATGGCCGTGCCAGCGGGGACGCCGGCGCAACATGCCGGAATTTCAGATGGAATGTGGGAGCCCATGCCGGCCGGAGGCTCCCGCCGGTGTCAGGTTTCTTTACACTTCGTCAAGGCTGGAAAACCGAACCGGAAGGGGAGGGATCAGGAGACCTGGGCCCCGATGCGCAGGCCGTACTTCTCGATGCGGGCCAGGAGCGTGGGCCGGGAAAGGCCCAGAAGCCGGGCCGCGCGGGTGCGGTTGCCGCCGGTGATCTCCAGGGCCTCGCGGATGACGAGGCGGCCCACGTGGTCCATGAGTTGGTCGAAGGCGTTTTCGCCCGCCTTCTCGGTGAGCGTGCGGCGCACGAAGGCGGCCAGGGGCTCGCCGCCCTCGGATCCGGCCGGGGCGGTTCCGGTTCGCGGCCCGCCCACGGCCGCCAGCACGTCCTCGCGGGTGAGCGGCGCGCCCCGGCTGAAGATGAGGGCCTTGTGCAGCGAGTTGCCCAGCTCGCGCACGTTGCCGGGCCAGGGGTGGGAGGCCAGGGCCTCCACGGCCTCGGGGGTCAGGCCCGGGTTGGGCATGTCCATCTCGCGGCTGTAGCGGGCCAGGAAGAAGTCCGCCAGGAGCGGGATGTCCTCGCGGCGTTCGCGCAGCGGCGGCAGATTCAGGGTCACGACCTTGAGTCGGTAGTAGAGGTCCTCGCGGAAGCGGCCCTCGGTCACGGCGGCCTCCAGGTCGCGGTTGGTGGCCGCGATGATGCGCACATCCACGGGAATGGGCTCCCGGCCGCCGAGGCGCTCGATCTTCTTCTCCTGGAGCAGGCGCAGGATCTTGGCCTGGATGCTCAGGGGCATGTCCCCGATCTCGTCCAGGAACACGGTGCCCCGGTTGGCCTGCTCGATCTTGCCCACGCGCCGGGCGGCCGCGCCGGTGAAGGCTCCCTTCTCGTAGCCGAACAGCTCGCTTTCCAGGAGCGTCTCCGGGATGGCCACGCAGTTGATGACCAGGAACGGCCGGTCCGCGCGCAGGCTGTGCTGGTACACGGCCCGGGCCACCAGCTCCTTGCCCGTGCCGGACTCGCCCCGGATGAGCACCAGGGCGTCGGTGGGCGCGGCCCTGCCGATGGCCTTGTAGACCTCGTTCATGGCCTTGCCCGTGCCCACCAGCGCCTCGCCGGGCTCGGCCTCGGCCGAGGGCCCCAGGCCCACGCGGCCGCGCATGAGCGCCCCGGCCTCCAGGGCGCGATGGATGAGGTCCAGGATGTCCGGGATGTCGAAGGGCTTGAGCACGTAGTCGAAGGCCCCCATCTTGGTGGCCTCGATGGCCGTCTCCGTGGTGCCGAAGGCGGTCATGATGATGGCCTGGAGCTTGGGGTCCACCTTGCGCATGGCCTGGAAGGCGGCCAGCCCGTCCATGCCCGGCATGCGCACGTCCATGACCACGAGATCCGGGGAACGCTCCTCCACCAGGCGCAGCCCGGCCTCGCCCGAGGCCGCCGCCCGCACCGTGTGCCCCTCGCCCGCGAGGAGTTTCTCGAAGCTCTCGCGCAGGTGCAGGTCGTCGTCCACGATCAGGATCTCAGCCATGACGTGTCCTCCTTGCAGGGCAAGGCCAGGACGAATGTCGCGCCCTTGCCCTCCACGGCGTGCAGGTGGAGCCAGCCGCCGTGCTCCTCCAGGATGCGCTTGGCGATGGGCAGGCCCAGGCCCGTGCCCTCCTCCTTGGTGCTGAAGAAGGGCTGGAAGACCTCCTCGCGCAGTTCGGGAGCGATGCCCGGGCCGGAATCGCCGATGCGGATGACCACGGCCCGGCCCAGGGGCGGGACGATGCCCTTTTCCTCGCTGATGACGATGTGGCCGCCGTGACCCATGGCGTCGCAGGCGTTGAGCAGGAGGTTCACCAGGGCCTCCTTGAGCTGCTCGGGGTCCACGTCCACCTCGGGCAGGGCGTCCTCGCGGTTCACCTCCACGTCCACGCCGAAGGATTCCAGGCGGTGGTGGAGAAGCTGGAGGGTCATGTCCACCACGGCCGAGGGGCTGACGCGCTGGATCTTGAGCTTGGGCCGCCGCGAGAACTCCAGGAAGTTGCGGATGATGGTGTCCAGGTGCTTGATCTCGTCGGCGATGACCTCGAAGTCCTCCTTCTGGCGCGGTTCGAGCTGCAGCCCGCGCTCCAGGGAGAAGAGGCGCATCTTCACCGAGGTCAGGGGGTTGCGGATGCTGTGGGCCACGCCCGCGGCCAGCTTGCCCACCAGGGCCAGCTTCTCGGTCTGGCGCAGCGTTTCCCGACTCTCGGCCAGGAGGGTCTTGGCCTTGTTCACGTCCTCCAGCAAAGTGCCCACCCGGTCGGAGAGCGCGCCCACCTCGTTGAACAGGGCCCCGGGCGAGGGCTGGGGCGTGTCCGCCGCCAGGCGGCGGATGGGCGCGAGGATCTGGCGGTAGAGCACCCAGCAGAGGCCGAAGCCCAGGATCACGGTGAGCACGATGGCCGCCAGGGACAGGCCCGTGACCACCCGGGCGCGTTCGCGGTAGGTCGCGCTGGCCTGGGTGATGCTCTCGTTGTGGATCTGCTTGTACTGCTCGGCCAGGGCCGTGATCTGGAGGAACTGCTCGCGGATGATCCAGTGCTTGGCCTCGCCCTCGCGCTTGCGGCCTTCGCGGTAGAGTTCGATGACCTCGTCGCGGGCCCCGGCGTAGCGGAAGTATTCGGCCTCGATGCGGTTGAGGATTCCGCGGCCGCCTTCCAGGTTCTCGGTCTCCCGCGCCCGGCCGAGCCAGTTCTCGAAGGCTCGGCGCTGCGCGTCGAGCCTCTTGATCCACTCCTCGTCGCCGGTGAGCATGTAGTAGGTCACGTAGCCCTTCTGCATGACGAAGGCGTTCTCCAGGGCCTGGGCGGCCAGGAGCGGGGCGACCTCGTACTGCTCCAGCTCGGTGAAGATGGCCTGGGTGCGCCCGGCGTAGAGGAGGGTGTAGACCGCGCCCGCCGTGGTGGCCAGCATGAGTCCCACGAGCAGGGCCGCGATGCGCGCCCGCAGGCTGAGCCAGCCCAGGCGGGCCTTGGAGTGCTGATCGGACACGCGAATCCTCCGGGTCTGGCGATTGGGCTAGCGCAAATCCGGCGCGCGGGCAAGCTCAGGGCAGGAAGGGCGCGAGGGCGCGCCAGAATTCCCGGGCCGGGGCGGGCAGGGAGGGCGAGACCGTCCGCAGCGCGGCGCGGAAGGCCTCCGCGTCGGCCTGTTCCACGTCCCGGCGCATGGCCTCCAGCTCCTCGCCGCTGAACTTGTGCTCCATCTTGAAGTGGTTGGCCTGGGCCTGGGCCAGGGAGAGCGGGGTGCGCCGCGCCGGATCGCCGGTGTCCTGGAGGTGGACGACCCCGGAGCGGCCCTCGAAGAGGACCATGCCGCCCGCCTTCCAGATCTGGAGGTCGTGCTCGATGTCGTCCACCTGGGAGGGCGAGAAGCGCGGGTCGAAGCCGGGAACGCCCAGGCGCTCCAGCCGTTCGCGATGCAGGAGGTGGCAGCAGCCCATGACCGAGAGGCAGGGCCGGAGGTGGTCGTACTGCCCCAGGTCGAGGACCGTGGGCGCGTTGGGCGTGAAGCGGATGCGCCCCTCCCCGGTCTCGGCGAAGAAGCGCCAGGCGTACTGGATCACCAGGGGCGAGCGCGGGTGGAGCACCTTGACTCCGGCGGCGCAGGCCCGGGGCTCGGCCTCCAGGGCGCCCAGGAGTCCGGCCAGCCAGCGCCGGGGCAGGAGCACGTCGTCGTCCAGGAAGGCGACGTACTCGGCCTCCCTCGACGCGGGCAGGGACCAGAGCCAGTTGCGCGCGGGCGGCGCGCCCACGTTCACCGGCAGGTGCAGCACGTCCAGGGCGAGGTTCGGGGCCGCGCGCCGGGCCAGGGCCTCCAGCTCCTCCTGCGGGATCGAGGTGGAGCCGTTATTCAGGAGCGTGACCCGGGCCGGGCCCAGCTCCGTGGCGGCCAGGCTCTCCAGGGTCCGGGCCAGGGCCTCGGGCTTGTTCCAGGAATAGAGGCAGACGTGGACTCGGCGCGACCCCGGCAGGGACGGGTCGGGCTCGGGCGCGGCCAGCTGCATGATGGCCGAGGGCTGGAGGGGCTCCATCTCCAGGGAGGCCAGGAGGTGCCCCCGGGCCTCGGCCGGACGGTCCGCGTCCAGGGCCAGCCGGGCGCGCAGGTTGCGGGCCAGGAAGTTCTCCGGGGCGCGCTCCAGGGCCCGGGCCGCCTGGTCCGGCTCCCCGGCCGCGCGCAGTCCCCAGGCCAGCAGGGGCGCGGCCGCCGCTCCCTGGGGAGAGGCGAGCAGGCTTTCGGTTTCGGCCAGGAAGGCGGCGCGCCCGCCGGTCTGCCAGGCGTTCAGGGCCTGGGCCAGCGTCCGCGCCGGGTCCGTTCCGGTCGAACCGGGCAGCCCGTCCAGCCAGCGGCTGAAGCCGGGGGGCGGGGGCGCGGCCGGAAAAAGCCGCCGGGCCTGGGCCGCCAGGGCCGGGTCAAAGGGCAGGAAGACCACCGCCTGGCGCAGCAGGGCTCCGGCGGTGAACAGGCGCTGGGGCTGGTCCGGCCGGGCGTCGGCCAGGAGCGCGGCGGCGGCCTCCAAGGCCTGTCCGGGGTCCAGGAAACCCGCCAGACGCAGGCGTTGGAAGACGTCCCGGAACGGCCGCATGCGGGTCAGCGCGCCCCGTGGGCTTCGAGGAAGCCGCGCACCCGGGGGTCCTTGGCCCAGCCCAGGGGGGTGGCTCCGTTGGGGCCGCGGGCGTTCACGTCCGCTCCGCGCTGGACCAGGGCCTCGACCAGGGAGATGTCGCCGGACTTGGCCGCCCAGTGCAGGGGCGTGAAGGGGGTCAGGGGGCAGCCCTTGGGGTCCGCGCCCTGCTCCAGGAGATAGAGGGCGATGTCCACCTTGCCCTTGCGCACGGCCCAGGAGATGGCCGTGGCCCCGAACGTGTCCGTGGCGTGCAGGTCGCAGCCGCGCGCGAGCAGCTCGCGCACCAGCGCCAGGTCGCCCTTGCTGCCGCAGGCGGCGTGCAGGGTGGTCTTGCCGTAGTAAGTGCGGGCCTGGGCGTCCGCGCCGCGCTCCAGGAGGACCTTGGCCGTGGCGAAGTTGCCGAACTCTGCGGCCGAGACCAGGGGGGTCATGTCGAGCTTGTCGCGGCCCTCGATGGAGGCCCCGGCGTCCAGGAGCCAGACCACGATCTCCGGGGTGCCGCACTGGGCCGCCCAGGTCAGGGGCGTGGCCCCGGAGGCGTCGTCCACCGCGTCCAGCAGGCCGCGCGGCGGGGTCATGGCCTTGACCCGGGCCAAGTCGCCCTCGCCGATGGCCATGAACAGGCCGGTGAAGCGGGCGGCCTCGGCCCCGGCGGGCAGGCAGAGCAGGACCGCCAGGAGGAGGCAGAGAGTCCGTGTGCGCATGGAAGGAGAATACACCAGCCGGGCCGGGGCTGCCAAGAGCGGCGCGCGCGGCCGGAATTCGCCGTTGAATCCGGGCGGATGGAGTGGTAGAAAACGCGGAAACCCCAATCTTCAAAGGGAGCGGCGCATGAGCACGGCCTTCGACTTCCAGCGGCTCTGGGACGACTCGCTGGCGATCCTGCGGGAACCAAAAAAGTTCTTCTCCTCCATGCCCGCCTCCGGCGGCTTCGGCGACCCGGTGCTGCGGGCCGTGGTCTACGGCTTGGCCGCCGGGGTGGTGAACCTGCTCTGGGGGCTCTTCGGCATGGGCCACGGCCGGATGATGACTTCCTTCGGCGGCCTGGGGATCGGCGGGCTGGCGGGCATGCCGCTGGTGGCCCTGGCCGGGGTCTTCGTGGGCGGGGGCCTGCTCTGGCTGGCGGCCCGCCTGTGCGGCTCGCGGCCCGGATACGAGGCCGCGGCGCGGGCCTCGGCCGCCTGCCAGGTGCTGCTGCCCGTGCGCGCGGCCTTCAACGTCTTTCACGCCGCCAGCCCGAGCCTGGGCCTGGCCATGGGCGTGGCCCTGAACCTGTTCGGGGCCTGGCTGGCCTACCACGCCCTGGGCTCCGCCCTGGGGGTGGAGGAACGCAAGGCCCGCGTGGCGGGTGTGGTCCTGGCCGTGCTCTCCCTGGCCGGAATGGCCTCCTGAGCCCTTAGGCCTCGGCTATTCCTCGCGGTCCGGGATGCCGTACTTCTTGATCTTGTAGTGGATGGCGCGGCGGCTGATGCCCAGCAGGTCGGCCGCCGCCTTCTTGACCCAGCCGGTCTTCTTGAGCGCCCGCAGAATGGCCTGGTGCTCGCTCTCCTCCAGGGAGAGCGACTGCTCCTCGCGTGGGGCCGCCTCCGGGGAGAGGGGCGCGTCCAGATCCTCCAGGGCCAGGTCGCCCGGCCGGAACACGTCGTCGCGGGCGAAGACCACGCCCGCCTCGATGGCGTTCTTCAGCTCCCGCACGTTGCCCGGCCAGTGGTAGCCGAGCATGCGCTTGACCGTTTCGGCGGCCAGGCTCATGGGCGGCCGGTTCTGGGACGTGCAGGCCTCCTCCAGGAAGCGCTCTGCCAGGACCGGGATGTCCTCGGTGCGCTCGCGCAGGGGCGGCACGGAGAGGGTGGCCACCTTGAGTCGGAAATAGAGGTCCTCGCGGAAGGAGCCCTTGCGGACCATGGCGGGCAGGTCGGCGTTGGTGGCCGCCACCACCCGGCAGGAAACCGGAATCTCCTTGGTGTCGCCGATGCGGCGGATGGTCCGCTCCTGCAGGAAGCGCAGAAGCCGGGTCTGCATCTCCGGGGAGATGTTGCCGATCTCGTCCAGGAGCAGGGTGCCGCCGTCGGCCTCCTCGATGAGGCCCTTCTTGTCCTTGAGGGCGTGGGTGAAGCTGCCCTTGACGTGGCCGAAGAGCTCGCTTTCCAGGAGCGTGGCCGGGGTGGAGCCGCAGTCCACGATCACGAAGGGGCCCTTGGCCCGGGGCGAGAGCTGGTGGAGGATGCGGGCCACGAGCTCCTTGCCCGTGCCGGACTCGCCGGTGACGAGCACGTTCACGTCGCCGTGGGCCACGCGCTCCAGGCGGTCCAGGAACTCGCGCATGCCCGGGCTCTTGCCGCCCCAGAGCATGGACAGGGGGCCGTTCTTGGCCTGGGGGGCCTTCTTGCGGGCCGGGGCGCGCCCGGCCAGGATGGAGTCGATCTTGGCCACCAGCTGGCGGCCGTCGAAGGGCTTGGTCAGGTAGTCGGCCGCGCCGGTGCGGATGGAGGCCACGGCGTCCGGAATGCTGCCGTAGGCCGTGAGCAGGATGACCCGCACCTCGGGCCAGTTGGCGAGCACTTCCTTGAGCAGGCCCGCCCCGCCCATGCCCGGCATCTTCACGTCCGAGACGATGCAGTCCACGGGGCCGTCGGCCAGGGAGGACAGGGCGTCCTCGGCGCTGCCCGCCAGGCGCGTGCGGTAGCCCGCGGCGACCAGCCGCGCCTCCAGCACCTGGAGGATGTTCGGGTCGTCGTCGACCGCGAGGATCGTGTACTGCTTGCGTTCGTTCTGTTCCATGCTCGGGTGGGGGAGGGGGCTAGTTGATGTCCTGCTTGCGGATGGTGATTTCCTTGTGCAGCTGCTCCAGGGCGTCCAACTGGCTTTTCAGCGCGTCGAGATCCTGGGACTTCTCCTTGAGACGGGCGCGCAGCCGGTTCATCTCCTTCTCCATGGAGCGCACGGTCTCCCGCGAGTCCTCGCCGTCCGGGGCCAGGCGCGGCAGGAGCGGGGAGAGCAGGCGGGGGTCCTCGATGTCCGGGTTGTCCGGGGCCAGGCTGGCCCAGCGCTTCCAGACATCCAGGGCCTCGGCCATGTCCTCGTCGGATTCGGCCAGGGCCAGCTTGGAGCAGGCCAGGCCGTAGAGGGCCTTGCGCGAGAGCACGGGGTCGGAGCTGACCAGGGAGAGAGCCAGGAAGAGGTCGGCGGCCCGGTCGTAGTCCCCGGCCCGGTAGGCCTCCGCGGCCGACGTCAGGGCGTTCAGGGATTCCGGGGTCTGTCCCTGGGCGTGGGGTTCGCTCTTGGGCGTCAGGTGCACGGCGCAGCCGCCCAGGGCCAGGGCCAGGACGAGCGGCAGGAGCGCGAGGCGGAAAGGACGTCGCATGCCGTGCATCTACTCCAACTCGGCGACCTTGGGAAGGGAGAAGCAGAAACAGCTGCCCTTGCCCTCCTCGCTGGTGAGCCACATCTCGCCGCCGTGGGCGTCCACGATGCGCTTGGCGATGGACAGGCCCAGGCCCACGCCGTCCACGCTGGCCCGCACCGAGGGCTCCCGGTAGTACTTGCGGAAGACGTAGGCCTGCTCGGCCTCGGGGATGCCGCGTCCCTCGTCGCGCACGCAGAAGACCACCCGGTCGTCCCGGGCCTCCACCGAGACCGTGATGCGCGAACCCGTGGGCGAGAACTTCACGGCGTTGCCCAGAAGGTTCAGGAGCACCTGCTGGGTGTGCTCGAAGTCGGCCAGGGCCCGGCAGGGCGCGGGCGGCATGCGCAGGGTGATGTGGATGCTCTTGGCCGTGGCCGCGGGCTGGATGCGTTCGATGACCGAGCGGGTGAAGATCTCGGCGTCCAGGGGCTCGGGCCGCAGCTTGAGGTCGTTGGCCTCCATGCTCGACACGGTCATGAGCCGGGTGAGCAGGCTGGTCAGGCGCTGGATCTCCTTCTTGGAGATTTCCAGGAAGTGCAGCTGGCGCTCGTTCAGGTCTCCGAACACGCCGTCGGCCACCAGCTCCACGGACTCCCGGATGCTCGTCAGCGGGGTGCGGATTTCGTGCGAGAGCATGGAGATGAAGTCCGAACGCATCTGCTCCTCCTGGCGGAGGCGGGCGGTCATGCTGTTGAAGGCCCGGGCCAGCTCGCCCAGCTCGTCGGAGGAGAGCACCCGCACCGGCTTCATCTCGCCGCCCTGGGCCAGGTCGCGGATGCCGCGCCGGACCTCGGAGAGGGAGCGGTTCAGCCGGTAGGCGATGAGGACCGATCCCGCCAGTCCGGCGGTGATCGAGGCCATGAGCCCGAAGAAGCCCATGCGGGCCGCGTCGCGTCCGGCCTGGTTCAGCTCGTGCAGCTGGGTCTCGGTCTCGGCCTGGTTGGCCTGGCGGCTTTCGGCGAGCAGGGTGATCCAGGAGTTGACGGTCTTGTCCGGCAGGACCAGGGACTCCGGCCCGGAGTCGGTGGAGAGGATGATGGAGAATTCCTCGGTGAGGGGCTTCCAGCGCTCCCGGTACTCGGGGTAGCGCTCCAGGACCCGGTCCAGGGTTTCCTTGAACCCGGCCAGGTCATTGATCATGTACTGGATGTAGTCGTCCTTCTTGAGGATTTCGTAGCGCTTGCGGTTCTCCTCCAGGGACAGGAGGGTGCGGATCATGCGCTGGGTGGCGCTGTCGATCTCGTGGTGCGCCGTGGCCACCGAGCCGGAGACGTCCACGATGTCGCGGATGCGCAGGAGCAGGAAGGTGGTGGTGGCGTAGAAGATGACGATGAGCGCCAGGCACCAGAGGAGGAGCTTGGTGGTGATGGAGAGGCGTTTGGGCCAGGGGATCGAGCGCATGCAAACCCCGCGTCGCGGTGAAAACGACCGGGGAGGGAGGATACAGGAGTTGGGCTCCGGGGTCCAGCGCCGCCGGGCGCCGGACCCCGGGCGGTCAGTGCACGGTGGTGCTGGTGTTTTCCTGGCCCGCGGTGCCGGCCTGGAGCTTGAAGATGTACTCGCGGACCTCGTCCATCTTCTTCCAGTTCTCGTACATCTCCTTCCACTCGGCGAAGCCGCGGCGCTCGGCGTCCAGGTAGCTCTCGTGGCCCTTGAGCCAGAGGGAGAAGACGTACTGCTCGATCTTGAACGGCTTGCTGTCGAAGACCGTGGCGACCACGCCGTCGGCGTACTTGCCGCCGTCCAGGGTCGAGGCCATGAAGGTGCAGACGTTGTCCTGGCACTTCTGATAGGTGATCTCCTGGTTGTTCACCGGCTCGGCCAGGGTGAACAGGGCCGGGTGCTCGCGCCGTATCTCGTCCAGCACGTCCTCGGGAATCTCCAGGAACAATTTTCCGTCGCGCTCGATGGCGAAGTAATGACGCATCCACTGGTCGAACATGATGACCTCGATGACGTCGGCCACGGCACGGTCGTAGCGTAAATCCTGCATGACGGCTCCTTGGTGTGGAAATGGCTGGGGGATAATGGGCACGGAAAGGCCAGGAGTCAAGAGGTCCGAGGGCTTTCTTGCAATTCGGAGCGGCTTCGGGTAAGGGGCTGGACAGCCGGGCCGTTCTGCGCTATCTGCACACCCTTCCGATGAAACCAACGGCCGCGGCCGGAATCTTGCAAGGAGACACGCATGTCCAAGCACAAGAAGATTGAGCGCATGAAGGAGCTGGCCCGCCGCCGGAAGCGTCGCGAGGAGCGGCTCAAGGAGCGCATCAAGGTCGCCAAGGCGGCCGCCGCCAAGGAAAAGTAGTTTTCCGCGGCGCAACCTCCCGCCCCGGCGGGAGAGATTCAGCAGCATTGCAAGGAGGGGACGCCATGCCCATCTACGAATACGCTTGCCAGGAATGCAAGCAGACCTTCGAGGAGTGGCAGAAAGGGTTCGAGGACCGGGAATTGCCGTGCCCCGTGTGCGGCGGCAAGTCCACCCGGCTCATCTCCAACTCTTCCTTCATCCTCAAGGGCGGCGGCTGGTACGTCACCGACTATTCCGGCCGCAAGGCGTCCGCGTCCGGGGACGAATCCCCGAAGAAGGCGGACACCTCCGGACCGGCACAGCCGGCCGAACCGGCCGCGAAGGCCGATTAGGCCAGACAGAAAAGGCAGCCCCGGCTGCCTTTTTTCATCTGCAAGGGCCGCACGGCCCGGGGGACGAGATGATCGAGCGCTACTCGCGGCCGGAAATGGCCGCCCTGTGGACCCTGGAGAACAAGTTCGCGGTCTGGCTCGAGGTGGAGCTGGCCGTGTGCCGCGCCTGGAACCGCCTGGGCCAGGTTCCCGACGCCGACCTGGCCGAGATCACGGCCAAGGCCGGTTTCGACGTGGACCGCATCCTGGAGATCGAGAAGAAGACCCGCCACGACGTGATCGCCTTCCTCACCGCCGTGGAGGAGAAGGTGGGCCCGTCGGCCCGCTACATCCACCTGGGCTGCACCTCCTCGGACATCGTGGACACGGCCAACGGCGTGCTCCTGACCCGCGCCGGCCGGATCATCCTGGACGGAACGGACCGCCTGCTGGCCGTGCTCAAGGGCATGGCCCTCAAGCACAAGGGGCGGTTGTGCATGGGCCGGACCCACGGCGTGCACGCCGAGCCCGTGAGCTTCGGGCTGAAGATGGCGAGTTTTTACGCCGAGTTCTCGCGCCACCGCGAGCGCTTCGCCCAGGCCCTGGAGGGCGTCCGCGTGGGCAAGATCTCCGGCGCGGTGGGCACCTACGCCCACCTGGACCCGCGCCTGGAGGAGATCACCTGCGAACTGCTCGGCCTGGCCCCGGACCCCATCTCCACCCAGATCATCCAGCGCGACCGCCACGCCCATTTCTTCACCGCCCTGGCCCTCATGGCCGGAGGAGTGGAGCGGCTCTGCACCGAGCTGCGCCACCTCCAGCGCACCGAGGTCCTGGAGGCCGAGGAGGGCTTCGCCAAGGGCCAGAAGGGCTCCTCGGCCATGCCCCACAAGAAGAACCCCATCTCGGCCGAGAACCTCTGCGGCCTGTCCCGGCTGGTGCGCTCCAACTCCCTGGCCAGCATGGAGAACATGGCCCTCTGGCATGAGCGCGACATCAGCCACTCCTCGGTGGAGCGGGTGATCATGCCGGACTCCACCATCCTCATGGACTACATCCTGCACCGCCTGTCCGGCCTGGTGGAGAACCTGCGCGTGATCCCGGAGAACATGGAGCGCAACCTCATGGGCTCCTGCGGCCTGTTCTATTCCCAGCGGGTGCTCATGGCCCTGCTGGAGTCCGGGCTGCCCCGCCAGAAGGCCTACGAGATGGTCCAGAAGGTGGCCATGCGCTGCTGGGAGGAGCGCCTGAGCTTCCCCGACGAGGTGCGCAAGGATGGTGAGATTCTAACACATCTTTCGGCGCAGGCGCTTGACGCGGCCTTTGACCCCTCGTACTACCTCCGGTATGAGGAAATGATTCTGGGCCGCGTCCTGGGCGGCTGAAGGGGACGGACAATCCGAATGACCGACATGAAGAAGCGCCTCGCCACCCTGCTGCTGGAGCTGTCCTATGTCGAGGGCGAGGTCACCCTCACCTCGGGCAAGAAAAGCGACTACTATTTCGATTGCAAGCAGACCGCCCTGCATCCCGAGGGCGGGTTCCTCATCGGCAGCCTGTTCCTGGACATGCTCGCCCCGCTGCGGGTGGCCGGGGTGGGCGGCATGACCCTGGGCGCCGACCCGCTCGTCTCCGCCGTCTCCGTGCTCTCGCACGTGAACCGTTGCCCGATGCCCGGTTTCATCATAAGAAAACAGCCCAAAGGGCACGGCACCAACCAGTACCTCGAGGGCCTGAAGAACTTCCGCGACGGCGACCGGGTGGCCCTCTTGGAGGACGTGGTGACCACGGGCGGGACGCTGCTCACCTCGGTGGAGCGCGTGCGCGCCGCCGGGTTCGAGGTGGCCGCCGTGCTCTGCGTCCTGGACCGCGAGGAAGGCGGCCGGGAGCGTCTGGCCGAGGCCGGACTGGAGCTGCGCTCCATCTTCACCCGCAAGGAACTGCTGGCCGCCGCTCGGAGTTGACCGGCGGCCCAACCGATATCACGGACGATGTCAGCCTTGAAGAGCGCACGACTGCCCTACCTGCTGGCCCTGATCCTGCTGCTGTCCGCCTCGCCCGCGAACGCGGAGGGCTGGAAGATTCGTTTTGACTCCTATTCCCTGAGCCCCCAGCGCTTCCTGGCCATCACCAAGGGCGGCCAGACCCTGTTCATGCTGGAGCACCAGAGTCCGCTCAAGGTGGCCCGGCAGTTCCCCTGCACCACGGGACAGTCCGAGGGCGACAAGCGGGTGGAGGGCGACCTGAAGACCCCCGAGGGCGTGTACTTCGTGGGCGGCAAGCTGCCCAGCGGCGGGCTGGACTACGAACTCTACGGCGGGGTGGCCTATTCCCTGAACTTCCCCAATCCCGTGGACCGCATCAAGGGCAAGACCGGCTCGGGCATCTGGATCCACGGCCGGGGCAAGACCCTGTCTCCCCGCGACACCCGGGGCTGCGTGGCCATGAACACCGGCGACCTGCTCTCCCTCGACGGCGAGCTGCAACGCGGCACGCCCGTGGTCATCGCCGAGGACGTGAGCTGGAGCGAGGAGCCCGGCGAGGCCGAGGGCGTGGCCAAGTCCCTGGACGACGCCCTGCACTCCTGGGCCCGGGACTGGGAGAGCCGGGGCGACGCCTACTTCCGCAACTACTCTCCCGAGAAGTACGCCATCAGCGAGGGCAAGCCGTTCTCGTCCTTCGTGGCCTACAAGAAGCGCATCTTCGCCGGCAAGCCCTGGATCCAGGTCATGGTGGGCAACGTCCGCGCCCTGCCCGGGCCGGACTACTGGGTCACGATCTTCGACCAGTACTACCGCACCACCGGCATGGCCGACACCGTGGGCAAGCGCTTCTACTGGCAGCGCGACGCCTCCGGGGCCTGGCGCATCGTGGGCGAGGAGTACACCGCGCCCAGCGAGGACCTGGAGCCCAAGTACCTGGCCGCCAAGTCCGGGGAGGCCCGCAAGCTCCTGGACGGCTGGCTGGCGGCCTGGCGCAAGGCCGACCTGAAGGGCTATCTTTCCTACTATGACGCCCGCGCCGAGCAGGGCAAGGTGCGCGGCCGCGAGGCCATCGGGGACTACAAGAAGTCCATCTGGCAGTCCAAGCCCCCCGCCGAGGTCAAGGTTGACTCCGTGGAGTTTTCCCTGCACGCTCAGGGCTTGGCCGCCCGTTTCGTGCAGACCTATCGCGACGCCTCCGGGTATGCGGACAAAGGCGTGAAGACCCTGGTGCTGGCGCCCGAGGACGGCGGCTGGAAGATCGTCAGCGAGGATTGGAGAGCGCTGCCGTGAATCACCTGAAGTACAGCGTCCTGTTCATGCGCGACGACTCCGACGTGCGGCGCTTTCGGATCAGCCCGTTCTGGCTCAAGGCCTTCCTCTATTTCCAAGCGTTCCTTCTGCTGCTCTCCATCATCGGCATCTCCATCGGGGCCACGTTCTGGAGCACCAACGCCTCCCTGCGCGCCGACCGCAAGGCCCTTGAACTGCGGCTCAGCGAGGCCGAGGTCCAGCTGGAGCGGCTCAGCAACATCGAGAAGATGAAGGCCGAGGCGAGCGCCAAGGGCGCGGCCCCCGCCGAGAAGTCCGGGGCGGCCCCGGCCGAGCCCCCGGCCCCCAAGACTCCGCCCGTGAGCCTGCGCGACCTCTTCGCCAGGATGAACACGGCCCAGGTCACGGTGGAGAACTTCCAGGCCAGGATCAACGGCAACGAAGCCACGGTGAGCTTCGAGCTGACCAACGTGCAGTCCGTGAACACCCTCTCGGGGCTGGCTGAACTGTCCCTCATCCGCAATGACGGACAGATGCTGGGCGTCGAGGCCAACCGGGCCGACCTCTCGTTCCAGATCCAGCGTTTCAAGCACATCCGCACCGTGTTCACCCTGCCCAAGGGTGCGGACCGCCGCGACGTCTTCGGCCTGCGCCTGGAGATCAAGGGTTCCGATGGCAAGACGATCTTCAGCGACACCTTCCCGCTGCGCGACGTGGCTTCTTAGCCTCTGCCTCGCGCTGCTGCTTCCTTCCGGGGCGCTCGCCGCGTCCGCCTCGACCTACACCTTTTTCCAGGGCACCCAGTACCCGCTCACCGTGGTCCACATCCAGGGCGACCAGCCCGGACCCACGGTCATGGTCCAGGGCGGCATCCAGGGCGACGAAATCTGCGGCGCGGTGACGGCCCAACTGCTCACCGGCTGCCGCCTGCTCAAGGGCAACCTCATCGTGGTGCCCCGGGCCAACCTGCCCTCCATCCACCTGCAACAGCGGCAGGTGAACGTGGACATGAACCGCCGCTTCGACCGGGACTACAACCGCTTCTACGAGGACCGCGTGGCCCGGGTCATCCGCCACCTCCTGGCCGAGTGCGACGGGTTCATCCACCTGCACGAGGGCAGCGGCTTCTACAGCCCCCGGCAGGTGAACGCCCTGCGCAATCCCAACCGCTACGGCCAGTCCATCATCGTGGACGCCGAGTCGCACGCCGGGGTGGACCTGGGCGGGCTGGTGCGCGGGGTGCTGGCGGAACTGAACCCCACGGTGCGGCCCGCCGAGTACCGCCTGGAGCTTTTCGACACCCGGACCTTCGACGTGGGCACGCGCTACCCCGAGATGCGCAAGTCCCTGACCTATTACGCCCTCTCCGTGCTGCACATCCCGGCCGTGGCCGTGGAGGTGAGCAAGAACATCCGGGACATCGGCTGGAAGGTCCGCACCCAGATGGCCGCCACCCGGTTGCTTCTGGCCCACCTGGGCGTGGAGACGGCCATGCCGGACTTCGACGAGGCCGACGTGCAGGCCGCCGCCCGGGTGGCCTCGGCGGTGCGCGTCAACGGCAGTCCGCTGGTTCCCGGCTCGCGCATCCGCCTGGCCCGGGGCGCGACCATCACCGCCGAATCCGGCTCCGGCCCGGGCCGGACCTACTCTCCGGCGGTGGCCGTGTTCGCCTCGGATCGGCCCGGGGTGAACCTGCTGACCACCCCGCGCCTGGCCCTGGAATCCTTCAGCGGCCTGGAGGTCCGGGCCGACGGCAAGCCCGTGGCCCAGGTCCGCGTGGACTGGGAGGCGGGCCGTCCGGCCGCGCCCGAGGGCGGCGGCCCGGTGTTCGTCTGCTGGCTCAACGGCCGCCTCGTGTACGTCAAGAACGGCGAGACGCTGCACGCCGTGGCCGGAGACCAGTTCGTCATCGAGGGCATCCGGGGCGGCAGCCGACGCGAGGTGCTCAACCTCAAGGGCTACACCGCCAATCCCTGGGAGAACGACGGCCAGGACGTGGGCGCGGAGATCATCCTGGATCCCGACAACTTCATGGACAAGTACCGCCAGCGCGCGAACGTTCCGGGCGCGGTGCGCTACGCCGTGGTCCGTGAGACCCCGGGAGCGCCCAAGGCGTCCTTCGACCTGGAGATCGAGCCCCGCCGGGTGGAGGCCCTGCGCCTGCGCGACCACTTCGGCCGCGAGGTGGAGATTCCCTTCAGCGCCGGGAGCGAATACCGGCTGCCCGAGGGCGAGTACGAACTTCTCGGCGCGAGGACCAACGGCGAGCCCGGCAAGCTCATGGCCACGGCGGGCGGCGAGCCGGTGATCGAGGGCCGCAAGCTCCAGGTGGGCGGCGCGCCCGTGGAGATCACCCTGCGCCAGGCCACCACCTTCCAGGAGATGGGCACGCTCACGCTCTCGCCCGGCCGCTGGGCCGAGCTGGCCCCGGCGGCGGAGGCCCGCTCCATGCCCTGAGCCCCCTCTTTACGGGGAGCCCGAAGCGCGTTAAGCAGGTTTTCCGACGGCCGGAGACGGCTGTCCGCTCTTTGATCGATTCGCATCGCATCCGATTGGGGTGTTCCGGCCCGCGGGCCGGAACTGAGATCATACCCATGGAACCTGAAGCAGTTCGGACTGCCGGAGGGAATTCGGATCGTCGTCGGGAGCCGCCCGCTTCCCCCTGACGCCGCCCCTCCGCCACCCGGACGGGGAGACGTCGTGGACGGCTCGAAATCCCTTTCCTTTCTCGGGCTCTTCGCCCTCTGGTTCGGCGCGGCCGTGTCCGTGGCCGAAATCCTCACCGGCGGCCTGTTGGCCGACATCGGCCTGGAGCGCGGCCTGTGGGCCGTGGCCCTGGGCCACCTGGCGGGCATGCTGCCCTTCGCCCTGGCCGCCTGGGCGGGCTTCCGCGAACGCCTCCCGGCCATCGCCTGCACCCGCGTCTCCTTCGGCGCGCGCGGCTCCTGGATCGTCTCCCTGTTGAACGTCCTCCAACTGGTGGGCTGGACCGCCGTGATGATCCAGCAGGGCGGCCTGGCCGTGAACGCCCTGACGACCTCGATCTGGGGCCTGTCCGCGCCGATCCTGGCCCCGGTGCTCCTGGGCGGGCTCGTGGGCCTCTGGGTCTGCCTCCGGCAAAGCGGCCTGCACATCCTCAACTTGGCCGCCGTGGGACTGCTCTTCTGCCTGACCGTGGCGCTCAGCGTCGTGGTCTTCGGCTCCGCGCCGTCCTCGGCCCCGGCCGCGCCCGTCGGAAGCTTCGGCCTGGGCTTCGAGCTGTCCATCATCATGCCCCTGTCCTGGCTGCCGCTGGTGGCCGACTACACGAGCCAGGCGCGCAGCCGTCCGGCGGCCTGGCTCGCGCCCTGCCTGGGCTACTTCCTGGGCAGCTGCTGGATGTACGCCATCGGCCTGCTTGGAGCCCTGCGCACGGGCTCGGCCGATCCCTCGGGCATGATGCTGGCCGCCGGGCTCGGCGGCGTGGCCCTGGCCGTCATCATCCTGGCCACCGTGACCACCACCTTCCTGGACGTCTACTCGGCGGCCGTGTCCCTGCGGAACATCCTGCCCGGCCTGAACCGGCGAGCCGTGTCCGGGGTCGTGGCCCTGCTCGGCACGGCCCTGGCCGTGCTGGCCCCCAGCGACGCCTACATCGACTTCCTTTATCTGCTGGGCTCGGTCTTCGCCCCGGTGGCGGCCGTGTTCCTGACGGACTACTTCCTGGCCCGCGCGGACAGCCGGGGCCGGGTCGCGGACCCCCTGGCCCTGGCTTCCCTGGCCGCCGGGGTCCTGATCTACCAGCTTCTTTCCGGCCGCGACCTGCCCATCGGGCCGACGCTGGCCACCATGCTTCTCACCGCAACCCTGCACCTGGCCCTGCGGACCGCCGAGCGCGGCCTGCGCAAGGACCGCGACAACGGTCAGGCAGTCACACGAGGCGCCGCATGAACGATCCCGTCATCGTCTGGACCGACGTGGTCCGCATCCGCCGGGCCAATCCCCTGGTCCTCAACGTGACCAACAACGTGGTCACCAACATCACGGCCAACGCCCTGCTGGCCCTGGGGGCCTCCCCGGCCATGTCCCACGCCGCCGAGGACGCCAAGGAACTGGCCTGGCTGGCCCAGGCCGTGGTCCTGAACATCGGCACCCCGGCGGCGGACTACGTGGAGAGCATGTTCGCGGCCGGGGCCTCGGCCCGGGAGAAGGGCATTCCCGTGATCCTGGACCCCGTGGCCGCCGGGGCCACGGCCTACCGCCGCCGCCTCTGCCGCGATTTGCTGGAGAACGTGCGGCCGTCCGTGATCCGGGGCAACGCCTCGGAGATCATGGCCCTGGCCGGGGAAAACGCGGTCTCCAAGGGCGCGGACAGCGTGCACGGCAGCGGCGAGGCCCGCTCCGCGGCGCGCTCCCTGGCCCGCGCGCACTCCTGCGTGGTCTGCGTGAGCGGGGCCGTGGACTACGTGACCGACGGCAAGACGACCCTGGCCGTGTCCAACGGCGTGGAGCTGATGACCAAGGTGACGGGCCTGGGCTGCACGGCCACGGCCCTGATCGGGGCCTTCACGGCGGTGAACGCCGACCGCCTGACCGCCACGGCCCACGCCATGGCCGTCATGGGCCTGGCCGGAGAACTGGCCGCCCAGGGCGCGTCTGGCCCCGGCACCCTCGAAGCCCGCTTCCTGGACGCCCTCTACACCCTGGACGAGGCGGCCGTGGCCGCCGGCGCCCGCCTGGAGGCCGCATGAGGCCCGGCCCGGACTATTCGCTCTATCTCGTCACCGACCGCCCGGCTTGCCTGGGCCGCGACCTCCTGGACGTGGTGGCCCTGGCCGTGCGCGCCGGGACCGGCGTGGTCCAGGTGCGCGAGAAGTCCTGCCAGACCAGGGAGTTCGTGGAGCTGGCCCGGGCCCTCAAGGCCCTGCTCGATCCCCTGGGCCTGCCGCTGATCATCAACGACCGGGTGGACGTGGCCCTGGCCGTGGACGCGGCCGGGGTGCACGTGGGCCAGAAGGACATGGCCGCCTCGGACGCGCGCGCCCTGATCGGGCCGGACAAGCTCCTGGGCCTGTCCGTGAACACCTTCGAGGAGGCCCGCGCGGCCGAGGCACTGGACGTGGACTACCTGGGCGTGGGGCCCATCTTTCCCACCGCCACCAAGGCCGACGCCGGTCCGGTCTTCGGGGTGGACAACCTGGCCCGCCTGCGCGCGTCCACGCGGCGGCCCCTGGTGGCCATCGGCGGCATCGGCGCGGACAACGCCGAGTCCGTGGCCGCGGCCGGGGCCGACGGGCTGGCCGTTGTTTCGGCGATCTGCTCGGCCCCGGACCCCGGGGCCGCCTCGTCCCGCATCCTGGCCGCCGTCCGGCGCGGCCGCAACCGCTGAAAGGAGCATTCGATGACCGTGGTGAACGAGCGCCTGGTGAGCCGGGCGATCATTGAGCGCTGGTGCGAGAAGTTCACGAACTGCCTGGAACTGGACGTGGCCGTGGTGGGCGGCGGGCCTTCCGGCATGCTGGCGGCCTGGAAGCTGGCCGAACGCGGCTGCAAGGTGGCCCTGTTCGAGCGCAAGCTCTCCCTGGGCGGCGGCATGTGGGGCGGCGGCATGACCTACAACTTCATCGTGGTCCAGGACGCGGGCAAGCGCCTGCTGGAGGAGCTGGGCGTGCCCACCCGGCCCTACGGCGAGGGCTACCACACCGCCGACGCCGTGACCGCCACCACGACCCTGGCCTCCCGGGCCTGTCTGGCCGGAACCCAGGTCTTCAACTGCCTCTCCGTGGAGGACGTGGTCCTGCGCGAGGAGGAGGGGGTCCGGCGCGTGACCGGCCTAGTGGTCAACTCCACGCCGGTGGAGATGACCGGCCTGCACGTGGACCCGCTGGTGGTCCACTGCCGCGCGGTCATCGAGGCCACGGGCCACGCCGTGGAGGTGCTCAAGACCCTGACCCGCAAGAACGACGTGCGCCTGAACACGCCCGACGGCCGCATCGCGGGCGAGCAGTCCATGTGGGCCGACAAGGCCGAGGCGGACACCCTGGAGAACACCCGCGAGATCTTCCCCGGCGTCTGGGTGGCGGGCATGGCCGCCAACGCCAGCTTCGGCTCCTACCGCATGGGGCCGATCTTCGGCGGCATGCTCCTCTCCGGCGAGAAGGTGGCCGAAGACATCGCCGCGCGCCTCGGGGGCCATTGACAGCGGTCCGCTCCGGCGGCAGTTAGAGGGGCGGGGAGTCCGGCTGTCGGGCCCCGCCCTTTTTCATGGAGGTTGTCCATGCGCCGCGCCCTCGGCGTCCTGTTGCTCGCCGCCGCCCTGTTCACGCCCGTCCCGGCCTTCGCCCAGCAGGCCGCGCCCGTCCAGGTGGTGGACATGAAGACCTACACCTGCCAGGAGTTCCTGCGCGAGCAGCAACTCGGCATGGTCCTGACCCTGTTCTGGCTCGACGGCTACGCCAGCGCCAAGTCCGGGGGAAGCATGGTCATTGATTCCGCGGTCCTGGACCGCTACGGCGCGATCATGGTCCGCCAGTGCTCCAAGACGCCCTCGGCCAAGGTGTTCGATGTCTTCCGCGCCTCCGTCCGGCCCTGATCCGGCGGTCGATCCCGCATCCCTGGCCCTGCATCCGTTCATCCGCGACCTGGTGGACCGGCTGTTGGCCGCGAGCCCCCTGGCCGCCTCGGGCCCGGAGGCCATGCGCCGGGCCAACGACCCCGTGGCCCGCGCCCTGTTCGGCCAGGCCCGGCCCGTGGAGCGGGTGGAGGACCGAGTCATCTCCCACGGCGGACTGTCCCTGTCCGCGCGGATTTTCATTCCGGCCTCGGCCAGGGGCGCGCTCGTCTATCTCCACGGCGGGGGCTACGTGCTGGGCGGTCCGGAGGTCTACGACAGCCTGTGCCGCAACCTGGCCCTGGACGTCGGCTGCGCCGTGGTCTGCCCGGACTACCGCCTGGCCCCGGAACACAAGTTCCCGGCGGCCGTGGAGGATGCCTACGCCGCCCTGGCCTGGACCGCGCGCGAGTTCGGCGGACCCGTGGCCCTGGCCGGGGACAGCGCCGGAGCGACCTTGTGCCTGGCCGCCTGCCTCCTCGCGGGGGACCGGGGCGGCCCCCGGCCCGTGGGCCAGGTGCTGGCCTTCCCCTGCGCGGACATGTCCTCCTTCGGCACCGAATCCCACCGCCGCTACGGCCGGGGCCTGTTCCTGACCGTCGAGCTGCTGGCCTTCTTCCGGGACTGCTACCTGTCCGATCCGGCCCAGGCCCGTGACCCCCTGGTCTCGCCCCTGCTGGCCCCGGATCTCTCGCATCAGCCGCCCACCCGGCTCATCCTGGCCGAGCACGACCTGCTCCGGGACGAGGCCCTGGCCCTGGCGCGGCGCCTCCGGGAGGCCGGTGCGCCCTGCGAGGCCACGGTCCAGCCCGGCATGATCCACGGATTTTTCGGCATGCACGGGATCGGCCCGAAGGAGAACGGCCTGGCCGAGGCCGCCTCGTTCCTGCGCCGGGTCCTTTCCGGGGAGAATCCATGACGGACATCCGCATCGAACCCTTCGCCCCGGAGCACCAGGACGGGGTGGTGGACGTGATCCTGACCATCCAGCGCCAGGAGTTCGGCCTGCCCATCACCCTGGCGGACCAGCCGGACCTGCTGGACATCCCGGGCGTCTACCGGCGGGACAAGGGCAACTTCTGGGTCGCCCTGGCCGACGGCGAGGTGGCCGGAACCCTGGCCCTGCTGGACATCGGCGGCAACCAGGGGGCCCTGCGCAAGATGTTCGTGCGCGCGGACCGGCGCGGGCCCGTGCCGGGGCTGGCGGCGCGGCTTCTGGCCGCGCTTCTGGACTGGGGCCGGGGCAACGGCTTCCGGGAAATCTTCCTCGGCACCACCTCCAGGTACCTGGCCGCCCACCGCTTCTACGAGAAGAACGGCTTCGCCCGCCTCCCCCGCGAGGCCCTGCCGCCCGCGTTCCCGATCATGCGGGTGGACACGATCTTCTACCGCCTGGGCCTGGGGGGCTGATGGACGGACTCCGTCCCGGGGCCTCGGGCGCTTCCGAGGGCCCCTGCGCGCGCCGCGTCCTGGACAACCGGCGCATGTTCCTCTTCCTCCTGGCCCTGACCGTGGGCTCGGGCCTGGGCATGCAGGGCTGGAACGCCCTGTTCAGCAACTTCGCCGTGGAGGCGGCCGGGCTGGACGGCCTGGAGATCGGCCTGGCCCATTCCGTGCGCGAGATTCCCGGCTTCCTGGCCCTGCTGGTGATCTACGTCCTGCTGTTCGTCTCCGAGCGGCGGCTGGCGGCCCTGTCCGTGCTCACCCTGGGCCTGGGGGTGGCCGCCACCGGGCTTTTGCCGAGCTTCTGGGGCGTCATGCTGACCACCCTGGTGATGTCCTTCGGCTTCCACTACTACGAAACCGTCAACCAGTCCCTGACCCTGCAGTACTTCAGCCTGTCCGAGGCCCCGGTGGTCCTGGGGCGGCTGCGCTCGGCCGTGTCCCTGACCAACATCGGCGTGGGCGTGCTCGTCTGGTTCTGCGCCCGGACCCTCGGCTACCCCGGCATGTTCGGGCTCATCGGCGGACTGGTGGCCTGCATCGGATTCTGGGCCCTGTTCCAGGATCCCACGGATGCCGACGCCCCGCGCCAGCACCGCCGGATGGTCCTGCGGCGGCGCTACTGGCTGTTCTACACCCTGACCTTCCTGGGCGGGGCCCGGCGGCAGATCCTCCTGGCCTTCGCCACCTATCTCCTGGTGCGCAGATTCGGCTTCGACGTGAGCCGGATCGCCGCCCTGTTCATCCTGAACAACGCCATCAACGCCGTGCTCAATCGCCAGATCGGCACGTTCATCAACCGCTTCGGCGAGCGGGCCGTGCTCCGGGCGCAGTACGCCGTGGTCCTCCTCGTCTTCCTGACCTACGCCTTCTGCGACACCGCCTGGATCGTCACCGTGGTCTACGTCCTGGACCAGCTCGTGCTCAACTTCGCGGTCTGCGTGAACACCGCCTTCCAGAAGATGGCCGATCCCCGGGACATCGCTCCGTCCATGGCCGTGGGCTTCACCATGAACCACGTCGCCGCCGTGGTCATCCCGGTCTTCGGCGGTCTGCTCTGGCTCCGGGACTACCGCCTGGTCTTCCTGGGCGGGGCGATCCTGAGCGCGGTGTCCCTGGCGGTCACCTGGCTCATGCCCGGACCGGGGGCGGGAGAAAAAATGGGGCAGGTGAAAAATAGTTCTTGACTCCCCGATGGGAGGCACGTAGGGATACACCTTCCGCCTCGCCCCGGTCACGAACAGAACGGCATGTCGCCGTTCGGCCGGAGAGGCACATTCAGCCTTTTGTTTGGGAGTCTTATGAAGTCCATTTACGTTGGCAACCTGCCCTTTTCCGCCACCGAGGATCAGACCCGTGACATGTTCGCCGCTTACGGCGAGGTCACTTCCGTGAAGTTCATCATGGATCGCGAGACCGGCCGCTTCCGCGGTTTCGGCTTCGTGGAGATGGACGACGCGGGCGCCGCCGAGGCCGTCCGCGCCCTGAACGGTTCCGATTTCGGCGGCCGCACGCTCAAGGTCAACGAGGCCAAGCCTCGTGAAGAGCGCGGTCCTCGCTGGTAGAAGGGCTCGTCCCCATACCCGGTGGAAACGCAAGCCGCCCCGCCTCGCGCGGGGCGGCTTTTTTTGTTCGTCGAACGGGTCAGTTCGCCGGGTTTTCGCTGTCCGGGGCGGAACGGAAGGCCTGGAAGGCTTCCTTCAGGGCCCTGGGGCCGAGATGCTCCTTGCCCAGGAGCAGGACCGTGACGATCACGGTCGGCATGTTCTGGGTCAAGCGGAGGAGCAGGGCGGCCACGAGCGCCTGCTCCCGGCCCAGCCCGAACCAGGCGAAGGAAAAGACCATCGCGGCCTCGAAGAGCCCCAGCCCTCCCGGAGAGGAGGGGATGAGGAAACTCAGCGAGGTGGCGGCATAGATGACGAGCAGGGCGTCCAGGCCCGCGTTCAGGCCCATGACCGTGTTCGTGTTGAAGATGAACGTGGCCGTGAACGAAACCCAGGTGAGGGCGGAGAGGAGCACCAGCAGGAGCAGGAAGCGCGGGGTGGATATCTTCACGAAGTGGTCGAGCATGTCCGCGCAGACCCGCCGCAGGGACGGGAACGGCACGAGGCGCGGCAGCAGCCCGCGCGCGGCCGGGAGCAGCAGGACGGCGGCCACCGAGAGCCATATCCCGGCAAGGGTCAGGGCCAGGGGGAGCCAGACGAAGCGCTTGCCCGAGACGAGACTGGCCAGGGCGGCCAGGGCCAGGATCATGTTCAGGTCCGCGAAGCGCTCCCAGAAGATGAAGCCGAGGCTTTCCCTCATGGGGATGGAGGTGTGCCGCTTGAGGTAGAGGGCCTTGCCCAGCTCGCCGAGCCGGGCCGGGAAGATGTTGTTCAGGCCGTTGCCGAGGACGCAGGCCAGGGTGGCCTGGGTGAGCGTGGCCCTGGGACCGGTGATGGCCCGGAAGCGGACTCCCTGGATCAGGGAGAGGTACAGGCCGAGGAGCAGGGACAGGAACAAGGGCAGACCTCGGAACGCCGCCAGGGTTTCGGCCGCGCGCTGGAGGTCCAGATCCCACAGTGCGTAGATGAGACACGCTCCGGCCAGGCAGAGCCGGAGCGTGAGCGACAGCAGCCGCCGGGGCAGGGACGCTGCCGGGGACGGATTCATGGGGCCGCGGGGGAGGCCAGGGGTTCGACCCGGCACAGCCTGCGGTCGAAGATCACTTCGGCCCCAGGCGTGGAGCCGGGCGGCGCGCCGACCGGGGTCATCAGGTAGACCGCCTCGTCCAGGGGCGTCATGGTCGCGTTCGAGATGTCGTCATAGATGCGCGTGTCCGCCACGAACATGGCCGACACGCGGCCCAGGCCCCGAAGCATCGCGATGTGGACCTGGGTGGGCTTGCGGATTTTCTGCTTCTCCCCGGTGAACAGGCTGATGAACACCTGCTCCACGGCGTTCGGCTGCCAGGCCAGGTAGCGCAGGACGAAGGGACGCTTCTCGGCCAGGAGCGGGGTGAGGATTTCGGCGTCCCTGCCGATCTGCGCGATGGAGTTGGTCGGCGGGATTTTCAGCAGGGTGAAGACCGCGAAGGCCCCGAACAGCAGCACGGTGCATACCCTTGCCGCGCGGGGCTTGCCGCTCTTCAGCGAGCTGAGCCAGAGGAGCAGGGATATCAGGCCGAAGGGCGCCACGGAGCACCAGTAGCGGGACCCGATGGGATGCACGATCTGGAGTCTGGAGATGCTGGACACCATGTAGGTCATGAGGAACATGAAGATCAGGTACATGATGGACAGGGCGCGGCGGCGCTGGTCCGTGGAGCGCAGCTCGGCCGCGCAGGCGAACAGGCTCAGGAACAGGACCGCCAGGAGCCCGCGCAGCTTGGAGTAGTCCAGGATGTTCAGGATGTAGTCCTTGAACGGAAGCGTCAGGAGGGCTCCCCGTTCGTCCATGGCGTGCTTGGCCACTCCCAGCCGACCCAGGATCGATCCGGTGTCCAGCCAGAAATAGAGCCATTCGCAGCCGAAGAAGAAGCCGGAGGCGAGGCAGAAGGTGAGCACGCCCCTGAAGCTGCGCGAGGGCAGCCAGATGAGCAGGAGCAGGCCGGGGAAGAAGTAGATCGCCGTCTCTCTCGCGCCCCAGGCCAGGACGAAGGCCGCGCCCGCCAGGACGAGCAGCGCGGGCGAACCGCGCCGCAGCCACACGAGGATGAGCCAGATGGTGACGGCCAGGAGGGCGAAGATGAAGACGCTGGGCCAGAGCTGGCTGCCGGTCTGGGCCATCTGGGGAAAGAGAATGGTCAGGACGGCGGCCGCGATGCCCAGACGACGGCTGTGAAGCTCCTCGCCGATGAGGCAGACGAACACCGTTCCCAGGGATGCGGTCAGGATCGGCAGCACGTAGTAGAGCATCGGATTCGTGCCGAACAGCTTCATCAGAACCCACACGGGGACCGAGATGGTCCAGCGCATGGTCTGGTGGGTCCAGGCCGAGTAGCCGAGGCCGTCCAGGACGCGGTGGACTTCGACCCAGCGGGTGGAGTTGTCGCCCCCGATGTCTACGTATTCGGCCGTGATGATCCGCACCGCGACACTCGCGGCGAACAGGATCAGGAGCAGAAGCGGGCGGCTGAGCCCGGTTTGGCGTTGGTTCATCGTCGTGGCGGATTTCATGCGAGGATGGATGCTCCTCCGGTTGTCGCAGGGGGGCGGGCCGTCTGCGGGATCGGGCAAGGAAGGGGGGATGCCCCACCGGGTTTCAATTGGCGCGGACGATACGGCGCTCCCATGGATTTGTAAAGGCCGCCCGGGCCCGCGCGAGGCCGGGCCTTGTCTTGCCCCCCCGGGATGGGCTATACGTCGCCACAAGTCGACTGAATCCATCCCGTCCCCCATCACTCCGTAAAGGAACTCCCTTGTCCGACGGCAAGAAAAGCATAGCCCACCTTGGTTCCCGGCAACTTCTCAAACGTTGCCTGAGCTACTTCCTTCCCTTCAAGAAGCGTCTGGCCCTGGCCGTCGTCGGCATGCTCGTGGTGGCCCCCTGCGGAGCCGCCAGCGCATGGCTGGTCAAGCTGGCCGTGGACGACGTGCTCATCCGCAAGGACGTGCAGGCGCTCAAGCTCGTGACCCTGGGCATCTTCCTGCTCATGAGCCTCAAGGGCGTGTTCCGCTTCATCCAGACCTACTACATGAACTCCACGGGCCTCATGGCCATCGAGGCCTTGCGCAACGACCTCTACGACCGGCTGCTCTATCTGCCGCTGCGCTTCTTCAACGAATCCCAGGTGGGCATGCTCATGTCCCGCCTGATGAACGACGTGTCCCTGATCAGCCAGAGCCTGCCCTCCATGGTCATGTTCGTGCGCGAACTGTTCACGGTCATCGGCCTCATCGGCTACGTCATCTATCTGGACCGCGAACTGGCGTTCTGGGGCCTCATCGTCATGCCCGTCGTGGCCTGGGTCTTCAAGACCTTCAGCCGCAAGCTGCGGAAGATCGGCCGCAAGACCCAGGTCAACGCCTCGGACCTCACCGTGGTGCTCCAGGAGGGGCTGTCCGGCATCCGGGTCATCAAGGCCTTCGCCGCCGAGACCATCGAGGTGGGCAAGTTCAAGACCGAGAACCGGAATTTCCTCAAGTCCTCGGTCAAGCGCATCCGCGTGAGCGAGCAGTCCTCCCGGGTCATGGAGATCGTCGGGGCCTTGGCCGCCGGACTGGTGCTCTGGTACGGCGGCATGCGCGTCATCGAGGGCGGTCTCACCCCCGGCGCGCTGCTCTCGTTTCTCACCGCCCTGGCCATGCTCTATGAACCCATCAAGCGCATGAACAGCGCCAACATGGACATCCAGGCCGCCCTGTCCGGGGCGGAGCGGGTGTTCGACATCCTGGACGATCCGAGCCTGAAGGTCGAGACGGGCGGCTCGCTGGAGGCCGACGAGCCCTTCCGGGAACTGCTCGTGGAGAATATCCGCTTCACCTACGCCGAGGGCAACACTCCGGCCCTGGACGGGGTCAGCCTGCGGGTCCGCGCCGGGGAGCGGGTGGCCATCGTCGGCCCAAGCGGATCGGGCAAGACCACCCTGGTGAACCTCCTGCCCCGTTTCTTCGAGCCCCAGGAAGGCCGCATCCTGCTCAACGGTCATGATCTTTCCGAGTACACCCTGTCGAGCCTGCGGCGATCCATGGGCATCGTGTCCCAGGATTCCTTCCTGTTCAACGACACTGTGAGCGGCAACATCGCCTACGGCATGCGCCGCGAGTACAGCCAGGCCGAGATCGAGGACGCGGCCCGGGCCGCCTATGCCCACGAGTTCATTTCCCAGCTGCCGGAAGGCTATGGCACGCTGGTGGGTGAGCGGGGGGTCAAGCTCTCCGGCGGCCAGAAACAGCGCCTGACCATCGCCCGGGCCATTCTCAAGAACCCGCCCCTGCTCATCCTGGACGAGGCCACCAGCGCCCTGGACACCGAGAGCGAGCGCATCGTCCAGCTGGCCCTGGAAAACCTCATGCGCGACCGGACGAGCATCGTCATCGCCCACCGGCTGTCCACGGTGCTCACCGCGGACCGCATCGTGGTCATGGAGCACGGCCGCGTGCTGGCCCAGGGCCCCCACAAGGAACTCCTGGAGCGCTGCCCGCTGTACGCGCGGCTGTACAACATGCAGTTCGCCGAGTCCGGCCCCGGGGAATTCCCTGAAGAAGGCTGCTCCCTATAGGCCGGACCGCGTCCTTCGCGGTGTTTTGCCCAGGGGGCGGCCGGTTTACACCTTCAGGCAAACTGGATAAGAATCCCGCACCGGGCGTTTCATCCTGTTTCCCGCGGCGGGCTTCGCGTCCGCCCGGCCTGCCCGGCGAGGTTCCTTTTTCACCATGCTGTGCGCCATACCTATTGAAATCGCCATGCGGGAGCTGGACGGAATGCTCCATCTCTCACTGCACCTGGCCGCGCGCGGCCTGCCCACGCTTCTCGGCGAGCGCATGGTCAACCGTTACGTGCTGTCCTCCGGCAAGCCGGTGATCTACTTCGACAGCGATCAGGACGTCTCGGTCAACGAGGCCGTGCTGGCCGCCGGGGGCGAGGTCGTCAACCTGAACCCAGAGGGCCTCAACCAGTGGGACCGGGCGGAGATCGTGGACAACCACCTGCGCATCCTGCCCTGCGTCTCGCGCATCTGCGCCTGGGGCGAGCATCAGGCCCGCCTGATGCGCTCCCGGATGCCCTCGGACAAGGCCGGGCTCGTCACGGTCACGGGCTACCCGTCCTTTGACCTCGCCAACCGGAGATTCCTGCCGTACTACCGCGACGAGTCCCTGGTCCGGCTGCACGGCGAGGATTACATCCTCATCAACACGAGCTTCACCTGCAACCACGTGATGGGTTTCGAGCACTACATCGCCATGCTCGGCCGGATGAAGGAATGGCGCATCTACAAGGATGAGCAGTTCATCACCTTCAAGCGCCGCGCCGCCGAGTACCAGCGGCGACTGCTGGAGCCCTTCGCCCTGCTGGCCCGCCACCTGGCGACCCGTTTTCCCGGGCGGCACGTGATCATCCGGCCGCATCCCGTGGAGAACATGGATTTCTACCGCGAGCGGACCAGCGACCTGCCCAATGTCTTCGTGGACCGGAGCGGCTCGGTGCGCAACTGGATCGCCACGGCCCAGGCGGTCATCCACCACGATTGCACCACCGGCCTGGAAGCCCTGCTCATGGGCAAGCCGCTCATCCAGTACCGGCCGATATTCGATGCGGAGCTGGCCGCGCCGATCGTCTGCGGCCTCGGGGAACCGGCCGAAACCCAGGAAGCGGTTGCGGACATCATCGCCGGGCTCCAGCCGGGCGCCCTGGTCACCCCGCCGGGCGGGCTCCTGGCCCCTTATTTCGCCAACCTGGAGCGGAGCGCCGCGCGGAGCATCGCGGAGATCGCCTCGGGATACGCCGCCGACGGTCGGGAGACATGGGCGCCCCAGCCCCTGGGCGCGTGGGAGGCCATCAAGTGCTGGCGGAAATACGTCAGCAAGCTCATCCGCGCCCGCCAGCCGGGGCGCAACGGCCGCAAGGTGCGTTACGCCCTGGCCAAGTTCCCCAGGCTTCCCGTGGCCGAGGTCCAGAACCGGATCAGCCGTCTGGCCGCCATCCAGCCCGAATTGCCGCCGGTCAGCGTGACGCGGCTGGCGCTGAACACCTATCTGGTCCGCCCGGCCGCCTGACCCTCCGATCCGCCTCCGACCCTGTGGTTTCTTTGCCTTTTGGCTTGGCCGGTGCTATGAAAACGGCCAGGACGGAGGACGTCATGGAGTTGAACGGCAAGCGGATTCTGGTCACCGGGGCGGACGGGTTCATCGGTTCGCACCTCACCGAGCACTTGGTGCGCCAGGGGTTCCGGGTGCGGGCCTTCGTGCTCTACAATTCCTTCAACTCCTGGGGATGGCTGGACGAATCGCCCGAGGAGATCAAGGCCGAACTGGACGTCTTCGCCGGGGACATCCGCGACCCCAATGGGGTGCGCCGGGCCATGGAGGGCTGCGACGTGGTCCTCAATCTGGCCGCGCTCATCGCCATCCCCTATTCCTACCACTCCCCGGACACCTACGTGGACACCAACGTCAAGGGCGCGCTGAACGTGGTCCAGGCTGCCCGCGACCTGGGCGTGGAGCGCGTGGTCCAGACCTCCACCAGCGAGGTCTACGGCACGGCGCGGTTCGTGCCCATCACCGAGGAGCACCCCCTCCAGCCCCAGTCGCCCTATTCGGCCTCCAAGATCGGCGCGGACCAGATCGCGCTCTCGTTCCACCACGCCTTCGGCACGCCGGTGTCGGTGATCCGGCCCTTCAACACCTATGGCCCCCGGCAGTCCGCCCGGGCCGTGATCCCCACCGTGATCACCCAGATCGCCACCGGCGTCCGCCGGGTCCGGCTCGGGGCCCTGCACCCCACGCGGGACTTCAGCTTCGTGGAGGACATCGCGCGCGGGTTCGTGGAAGTGGCCCGGGCCGACGCCTGCCTGGGGCAGGTCACCAACATCGGCAGCGGCTTCGAGATCTCCATCGGCGATACGGCCCGGACCATCGCCGAGGTCATGGACGCGGACATCGAGATCGTCTGCGACCAGGAACGCCTACGGCCGGAAAACAGCGAGGTGGAACGTCTCTTCGCGGGCATCGACCGGGCCGCCGAGCGCTGTGGCTGGCGTCCTGAATACGCCGGACTCGACGGCTTCCGGCGCGGACTCGCGCGCACCGTGGAATGGTTCCGGAACCCCGACAATCTCCGGCGCTACAAGGCCGGCCGCTACAACATCTGACCGCCGGAGCGGACCAGCATATGAAGGATTGGAGAAAGGCCCTGGTTTCCGCCGACGGCACGGTGCGGGACGCCGTGCAGGCGCTCAATGACGGCAGCGTGCGCGTGGCCCTGGCCGTGGACGAGGACGAGCGCCTCCGGGGCGTGGTCACGGACGGCGACATCCGGCGCGGCCTGCTGGCCGGCAAGGGCCTGGAAAGCCCGTTGAGCGACGTCCTGGTCACGACATTCTGCGCCGCGCGGCCGGGCGATGACGACGCCTCCATCCTGGCGACCATGCGCGGCAAGGACATCCTCCAGATGCCCGTGCTGGACGCCGCGGGCCGGGTCATCGGCCTGAAGGTGCTCGGCGAACTCTCCGCGCCTCGGCCGCGCGACAACTGGGTGGTGCTCATGGCCGGGGGCCTTGGAACGCGGCTGCGACCGCTCACCGAGGAGTGCCCCAAGCCCCTGCTGCCCGTGGGCGGGCAGCCGCTGCTGGAAACCATCATGCAGCAGTTCATCCAGCACGGCTTCCACAATTTCTTCATTTCCGTGAACTACCGCGCCGACATGGTCGAGGAGTGCTTCGGCGACGGCTCCCGGCTGGGCGTGCGCGTGGAGTACCTGCGCGAGCGCGAGCCCCTGGGCACCGCCGGGGCCCTGGGCCTGCTGCCCCGCAAGCCGGACCGCCCGGTCTTCGTCATGAACGGCGACCTGCTCACCCGGGTGGACTTTCCCGGCATGCTCGACTTTCATCTGGCCCAGGGGGCGCGCGCCACCATGGCCGTGCGCGGATTCGACATCCAGGTGCCCTACGGCGTGGTGGACGTGCGCGAAAACCGCATCGTGGGCCTGGAGGAGAAGCCGGTGCAGAAGTTCTTCGTCAACGCGGGCATCTACGTCCTGGATCCCGGGACCGTGGCGGAGATCGCCCCGGATGCCTATCTCGACATGCCCTCCCTGTTCTCCCGGCTCATGGAGCAGGGCCGCCCCACGGCCGCCTTCCCCATCCACGAGTACTGGATGGACATCGGCCGCAGACAGGATTTCGACCAGGCCAATTGCGACTTCGACCTGCACTTCCAACGCCAGGAGCGCTAGATGCGGGTCCTGGTCGTCGGCTTCGGCTCCATCGGCGAGCGCCACGCCCGCCTGCTGGCCGGACTGGGCCACGAGGTGGCCTGTCTGACCCGCAGCCCGGACTGTCAGCACCCGGTCTTCGACTCGGCCGGGGCGGCCCAGGCGGCGTTCCGGCCCGAGGCGGCGGTGGTGGCCACGGCCACGGCCGACCACCAGCGTTCCCTGGAGGACTTGGCCCAGGCCGGATTCCAAGGCCGGATTCTGGTGGAGAAGCCGCTCTTCCACCGCGCGGACCTGCGCGTCCCCCTGGGACTCGGGCCGGTGTACGCGGGCTACAACCTGCGTTTCCATCCCCTGGTCCCCAGGCTGCTGGAATTGCTTCATGGCCGCGTCGTCGTCTCCATCCAGGCCTACGTGGGCCAGCATCTTTCGACCTGGCGGCCGGGCCGGGACTTCCGGCAATGCTATTCCGCGCACCGGGATCAGGGCGGCGGCGTGCTGCGCGACCTGTCCCACGAGCTGGACCTCGTGCAGCTCCTGGCCGGGCCCTGGGCGCGGGTGGCGGCGGTGCTCGGAACCTTCGGCGACCTGGGCATCGAGTCCGAGGACACGGCCTGCCTGCTTCTGGAAACCGCGCGTTGCCCCGCCGCCACCATCCAGCTCAACTACCTGGACCCCGGGGCGCGACGGGAACTGCTGGTTCTGGCCCAAGGGCTGAGCCTCAAGGCCGACTTCGTGGCCGGAACCTTGGAAACGCCGGAAGGCGTCGAACGCTTCGCGGCCGAACGGGACACGACCTATCTGGCCCAGGCCCGGGCCTTGGCCGGGGACTGCGCCGGGCTCTGCACCCAGGGCGAGGCCGAACAGACCCTGGCGCTCATCGACGCCGCGGAACAGGCCGCCCGGGATGGGCGGTGGGTGCGCGCATGACACCGAAAATCTGGGGATTCATCTTTGCCCGCGGCGGTTCCAAGGGCCTGCCGGGCAAGAACATCCGGCCCCTGGACGGCGTGCCTCTGCTGGGCCACGCCGTGCGCGCCGCCCGCGACAGCGGTTGCGTCGAGCGGGTCATCGTCTCCACCGACGACCCGGCCATCGCCGAGGCGGCCCGCGCCTGCGGGGCCGAGGTTCCCTTCCCGCGCCCGGCCGAGCTGGCCCGGGACGACACGCCGGAATGGCTGGCCTGGCGGCACGCCGTGGATTCCCTGGACGACTTCGATGTCTTCGTCTCCCTGCCCGCCACGGCCCCGCTGCGCATCGGCGCGGACGTGAAGGCCTGCGTGGAGGCTTACCTGCGGGGCGACTGCGACGTGGTCATCACCGTGCGCGCGGCCGAGCGCCATCCCTCGTTCAACATGGTCCGGCTGGACGAGAGCGGCTACGCCTCGGTGCTCATGCCCCGGGACGGCGTGACCCGGCGGCAGGACGCCCCGGCGGTCTTCGACATGACCACCGTGGCCTACGTCACCTCGCCGCGTTTCATCCGCGAACATTCCGCCCTGTTCCAAGGCCGGGTGCGGGCGGTGGAGATTCCGGCCGAGCGGGCCGTGGACATCGACACGGAACTGGATTTCGCCTTCGCGGAATTTCTCATGCAGCGCCGCAACCAAGGAAAGAAGCCATGAAGAGCATCCGGGAACTCATGGACCTGAGCGGCCGCGCGGCCCTGGTCACCGGCGGGGCCGGGCACATCGGCCGGGCCTGCGGCGAGGCTTTGGCCGAAATGGGCTGCGCCGTGGCCGTCATCGACCTGGACGAGGGCGGCTGCCGCGAAACGGCCGACGACCTGGCGCGGCGCTTCGGCGTGGCCACTCTGGCCCTGGCCCTGGACCTGGCCGACGAGAAGGCCGTGGTCGCCGCGCCGGACCGCGTGGCCGACGCCCTGGGCTCCCTGGGCATCCTGGTGAACTGCGCGGCCTTTGTCGGCACCTCCAAGCTCCAGGGCTGGGGCGTGCCCTTCGAGCAGCAGCGCCTGGACACCTGGCGCGCGGCCCTGGAGGTCAACCTCACCGCGCCCTTCGCCCTGATCCAGGCCGCGGCCCGGCATCTGCGCGCCTCGGGCCACGGCTCGGTGGTCAACGTGGGCTCGACCTACGGCGTGGTGGGCCCGGACTGGAGCCTCTACGAGGGCACGTCCATGAGCAACCCGGCGGCCTACGCCGCCAGCAAGGGCGGCCTGATCCAGCTCACGCGCTGGCTGTCCACCACCCTGGCTCCGGACGTGCGCGTGAACAGCCTCTGCCCGGGTGGCGTCTTCCGCAACCAGCCCGAGTCCTTCGTGCGGCGCTACGAGGCCCGCACCCCGGCGGGGCGCATGGCCACGGAAGAGGACATGAAGGGCACCCTGCTCTATCTGGCCGGGGACCTTTCCCGCTACGTCACGGGACAAAACATCATGGTGGACGGCGGCTGGACCGCCTGGTGAGGCTCGGGCTGAAGGCTATTCCGGCAACTGGGCCAGGACCTGGGGCAGGACGAGTTCGGGAGTGAGTTCGTTGAGGCACTCCATCGTGCCCTTGGGGCAGACGTCCTTGTTGCAGCGGGAGCAGTCCAGGGTCAGGGCCGCGAAGTTCTGGTCCGGGCCCGGGTAAGTCCAGGACGGCCCGTAGTTGGCCCCGATGAAGGTGAACGTGGGCGTGCCCACGGCCAGGGCCAGATGTCTGGGCGCGGAGCAGTTGCCCAGGTGGAGCACGGCGCGGGACTGGATCGCGGCCACCCGGTCCAGGGGCAGGATCTCCGGCAGGAGCAAACAGCGGTCCCGGCGGCCGCATGCGTCGTACACCTCGCGTACCTGTCCTTCCTCGCCCGGCCCGTGCAGGAGCAGGAAGCGCAGCTTCGGCCGCTTCTCGGCCAGCAATTCAAACAGCCGGGCATAGTGCCGCGCGGGCCAGCGCCGGGTCGCGGCCTTGTGCGTGGCGTCCACGGTCACCAGCTTCTCCCCGTCCCGCAGTCCCCGCTCGCGCAGCCAGGCGTCGGCCCAGGCGCGTTTCTCCTCCGGCACGTGCACATAGGGACGCTCACCGTTCCATTCCAGCCCCAGGGGACTCAGGGCGCAGGCCTTGACCTTGGCGGCGTAGCCCCCGAAAATCGGCGCGGTGTGGGTGTACAGGAAGCTGTTGTACCACTTGGGAGTGTGGGCCAGACGGTAGCGGGCCCCGGAGAAGAAGGTCACGGCCTTGCAGCGCGGGAGTTGCTGGCCGTTGACCACCAGGTCGTAGCCCCGGCGGCGGATGCGCAGATAGAACGCCAGGGCGCCCCAGAACGAGAGGGACTTGTCCACCACCCAGAGCCGGGAGATGTCCGGGTTGTCCTTGAGCACGTCCGCGCACTTGGCTTCGGTGAAGAAGTCGATCTCCACCGCCGGGTAGCGGTCCTTGAGCATGCGGATGAGCGGGGTGGCCAGGATCACGTCGCCGATCTGGCGCTGCTGGCAGATGAGGGCCCGCCTGGGGGCGAAATCCTGGGGGATCGGCTTGGTCATGGCGATGTCGTCCTGGAAGGCTGGCTTGTATCCGCTTCCCCGCGCGTTGTCCACGGGAGGAGGGCGGCCGGGGCGCCGCCGGGTGCGCGGTCAGCGCGCCCAGTTCGGATTGTTCCGCAGGAACTTCGCCCCGATGCGGGCCACATACTCCCGCCTCGGGGAGCGCTGCCTGCAGATGTCCCAGTAAGCCTGCTGCAGGCGTGCATCCTCGGGGTCCTCTTCCCATGCGCCGTCCAGCCGCGCCTCCATCTCCCGCACCGCGTCCAGAAGCTCCTCCGGCGAATTGTCCACGATCTCCACGCCGAACTTTCTGATCCGGTAGGCGTCGTATGAATCCCCGACCCCGGAATCGAGTATTTCGGAGAGGGTGAGGAAACGTTTTTCTTCGACCAACCAGTAATGCTTGAAGATGGAGAGGTTGGCGCTGCCCCAGTTCACCATCAGGGCCACGGGGATGAAGTTGACGAAGAGCATCGGCACGCGGAAGCAGATCGAGGCCACGGAATCCAGGCCGGTTCCCGTGGAGATGAAGAACCGGCACGTGCCGGAGAGATAGATGTCCAGCAGTTCCGTGCGCTTGCCGGAAAAGGGGTAGTCGATGATGCGCGGGTTCGTGGTTTGCAGCCGGTCGCGGGCGACGCTGCCCATGCGGATCACGGTGAAACGCTCGGCCAGGTGTTCAAGCGCCGGAATGTAGGTGTTGATGTCCACATTCCTGAATTCGTAATGGCTGTTGTCCTCGTGCGGATTGTGCTGCTGGAGGTAGACGGCGTCCCGTCCGAGAACGCAGACATGGGGCCGCGAACCGTCATGTCCGAGTTCGCGGCATTGCCTCTCGGCATCCCGCAGTTCGTCGGGGGTGAAGGAAAGATGCCGCGGGCATTTCTCGACCATGTTGTTGCTGTTGAGGCCGGGGTTCTGCATCTCGTCGGACAGTATTCCGAGTCCGCCGAGTTTCTTGCAGACGTCATAGATGAGGAGGAAGAGCTGATTGACGTAAAGCACGCGCGACCACATGCGGAAGAGGAACATGTTGCAGGGGATGTCGCGGTGCACGAAGATTCTGATCTCTTTTTTGATGATTCCGAGATCGATCTTGCAACATACCAATTCCGTGTTTTCGGCGAGGTGTCCAATGCGGTCCACCCGCATGAGATATATTCTGATCGGGATGGGCGAGAGTTTGTTGTACAGCCAGATGGCGATGACCACTGGAAGCAGGACGGGCCAGAACAGGGGGCGGAACCAGCGGAGTTTGATTCTGTAGCGGGGCTGGGCGTTTTTCTTCATCCCGGGGCTCCTCCAAACTGGCTCGCGCGGTGCATGAGGCCGCGCCATCGGCGCGGCTGGAGTGTATCCTGATTTCGGCTCAGGCGTCCTTCCCGGAACACGTCATTTCCGTATGCGCGCCGTCCAGCAGGTCGTCGATGGTCGGCAGGGGCCGGGCCTCCACATAGAGCTGATAGGAGAAGAGCGGCAGCCGGAGCTTGATGAGCAAGCTGTTGAGCCGCAGGAGCAGGCGGCTTGCGGCGTTGTTCCCGATGGCCTTGGGGTAGGGGGCCGGAATGCCGCGCACCGCCTCCACCGCGTAGCCGCGCTGCTGGAGCAGTTTCTTGAGCGAATGCAGGGTGAAGAGCCGGGTGTGGGTGAAGTCCAGGATGCCCACCTTGCCGTAGTTGAAGGAGCCCAGAAGCATGCGCAGCCGGAGGATGAAGAAGGCCACGTTGGGCACGGTGATGATGACGCGCGGCTTGTTCATGCCCCGCAGCGTGGAGCGCAGGTCGTCGAAGAATTTCTCCGGCGAGGCGAGATGCTCCACCACGTCCAGCAGGAGGACGCAGTCATAGGACCCTTCGGGCAGGGGCAGGGGCGTCGCGTTCAGATCCGCCCGCCGCAGTCTGATCCCGTCCTCGTCGCGGTCGCTGATGGTGCTGTCCAGGCCCGTGACGCGGCAGCCCTTCTTCGCCAGTTCGCGGGCGATCAGGCCCTGGCCGCAGCCGATGTCCAGGACCGAGCTGCCGGGGGCCACGGCGTCGATCGCCATGGTGTGCGAGGATGCATATCCGAGCTTGAGGGAGTAGTCCGGCTCGGAGACGATTTCGTATTTGCGGTCGTAGGCGATGGACGCCTGGTGCAGTTTGCTGGAGAGGGTCGTCAGAACCACGTCGAGCGCGTATTTCATGCCGTTGACGTGGCAGACCTCGTCCCCGTAGTGCGTGGGAATCGGCAGCTCCTCGATGCGCAGGCCCTTGAGCAGGAGCTGGATGATGATCTCCGTGTCGAAGTGGAAGTCGTTGGAGTTGCGCTCGAAGGGAATGGCGGCCAGGGCCTTGGTGGAATAGATGCGGAATCCCGTGTGGAACTCGCTGAAATCGGTCTTGAGCAGACAGTTCTGAAGTTTGGTCAGGATGATGTTGCCGACGAACTTGTACAGGGGCATGCCGCCGCGCAAGGCGTCCTTGCGCTTGAGCATGCGCGACCCGAGCACCGCGTCGGCCTCTCCCTCGAAGATCGGCTTGGACAGGTCTTCCACGAATTCCGGCGGATACTGGCCGTCGCCGTGGATCAGGGCGACCACGTCGTAGTCGTTGCGCAGGGCGTAGGTGTAGCCGATCTTCTGGTTGCCGCCGTAGCCGACGTTCATGCAGTTCCGCAGCACCTCCAGGCGCATCCCGGGGTGAGTCCGCTTGTATGCCAAGCCCACCTGGAAGGTCTCGTCCCGCGAGGCGTCGTCGATCACCAGGACTCCGCAGCCGCCTTCCAGCAGGGAGGCCGGGATGCGGTCCAGGACGGACGCGAGCGTCTTTTCGGCGTTGTACGCCACGATGAAGACGAGGAGCTTATCGAAACGGCGGTCACTCACTGCGGGTCTCCTTGCCGGCCGGAATCCTGTGGCGTGACGGTTCTGGAGTTGCGACGCCCCGAAGCGGGGCCAGGGGGACGCGGGCCGTGTTTCCGGTTGGAGGGGAGCCGGAACCCGTGCGCCGCGCGTTCCCGCGTCGGCCGGGGCCTCGCGCGTCCGCGGTTCCTGCCTGGCTGGAAAACGGCCTGGGGCATGGCGTCGTGGGCAGAGCGACAAGGCGTGGACTTGCTAGCACGTTTGCCCCCGCAAGACAACAACGCCCGCATGTTGGCCCTGTCCTGGACTCTACAGCGAAGCAGGAACAGGGAGATCACGGAAGACCTTTTCCGGTCCGCCGCGCCAGGAGGCGAGCACCTCGGCGATGCGGCGGCTCGTGCCGTCCTTCTGGAGGGGATTCGTCGCGTTCCGGGCCAGGGCCGCGCCCTCGTCGGAGAGGGCCCGGCGCAGCGCCAGGGCCACGGCCTCGGCCTCGGCCGGGCAGTCCAGCACCGAGGCGGCGCGCACGCGGCCGTCCTGGCGGCTGCCCACGTTCACCGTGGGCACGCCGAAGCTCGGGGCCTCGATGACGCCGGAGGAGGAGTTGCCCGCCACGCAACGGCAGTGCTTCATGGCCGAGAGGTAGCGCAGCTGGCCCAGGGAGGGCCGCGTCAGGATGCGGCCGGGAAAGCGGCCGGCCAGGTCCCGGGCCAGGGCGTCCACCATCCCGCCCCCGGCGTCGGCGTTGGCCCCGGTGATCACGGCCCGCAGCCCGGGCCGCTCCCCGAGCGCCCGGCCGAGGCCCGCGAAGAAGCTCCGGGCCTGCTCCGCCGGGTCGGCGTCCAGGGTCACGGGGTGAAAGGTGGCCAGGACGAACTCCGGGCCCAGCGGAAATTCCAGGTCCGCCTCCAGGGCCGCCCGGTCCGGCAGAGGCAGGGTCAGGGCGCTTTCCACCCCCAGCGCGCCGACGTTGAAGACCGTCTCCGGCCGTTCGCCCATCTGGATCACGCGGCGGCGGTAGTCCTCGCAGGCCGTGAAGTGCAGCGCGGCGAGCTTGGTCAGGGCGTGGCGGAACTGGTCGTCCACCGCGCCCCGGGTGGCCTCGCCGCCGTGGATGTGGGCGATGGGCACGCGGCAGAGGGCCGCGGCCACGGCGCAGGCCAGGGCCTCGTAGCGGTCGCCCAGGATCAGGAGCCGGTCCGGCTTGAGCCGTCCCAGGGCCTCGGCGCATCCGGCCAGGGCCTGGGACGCGGCCCGGGCCACGCCCTGGGGCGAGTCGTCGTCCAGGTCCAGGGGGATTTCCGCGTCCGGCTCGAAGCCGTGCCCGCGGATCTCGTCCACGGTATGGCCGTGGCGGGCCGAAAGATGACTGCCGGAGACGAGCAGGAGGAGTTCCGCGTCCGGCTCGTCGCGCAAATGTTCCAGCACGGGGCGCAACAAGCCGTATTCGGCGCGGGCGCCGGTGAAGACCGCGATCCTCATGGCTCGATCTTCTCCCCGGCGGCGAAGGGGCGCGGCGCGCGGCACCCCATGACCTCGTCCCAGCGCATGGGGCTCACCCCGCCGGACCCCGTGCGCCGCGCGGCCACGTTTTCCGGGGAAAACACCTCGCCCTCGGCGATGTCCCGGGCGGCCACCAGGTAGCGCCGGGCCACCAGGATGTTCTCCCGCTCCGAGGGGCTGGGCTCCTTGCGGCCATGGCCCAGGGCCGCCTCCACCGTGCGCACTCCCGCCACCAGGGCCGCCAGTTCCCCCGGCTCCAGGGAGGCCGCGTGGTCCGGTCCTTCCATGCGGCGGTCCAGGGTGAAATGCTTCTCGATGACCGTCGCGCCCAGGGCCGTGGCCGCGATGGGGCAGGCGATGCCCCGGGTGTGGTCGGAATAGCCCACGGCGCAGGCGGGGAAGGCCTCGGCCAGGGTGCGGATGGCGCGCAGGTTGGCGTCCTCGTCCGGGGTCGGATACTGGGTGTTGCAGTGCAGGAGGGTCACGTCCCGGAGCGGGGTCCCGGCGGCCTCCAGCACCCGCAACGCATCGGCCACCTCGTCCAGCGCGCACATGCCGGTGGAGAGCACGATGCGCCTGCCGAGCGCGCCCACGTGGCGCAGATAGGGCAGGTTGGTGATTTCGCCCGAGGGGATCTTGATGATCGTCAGGCCCATGGCCGCGAGCATGTCCGCGCTCTGCTCGTCGAAGGGCGTGGACAGGAAGGCGATGCCGCGCTCCCGGCAGCGGGCCATGAGCGTCTCGTGGGCCGCCGCGTCCAGCTCCAGGCGCTTGAGCATGGCGAACTGCGACTCGGCCGCGCCGGTGGCCGCCTTCTGGTAGGCCGCCTTGTCCGCGCCGGGCGTGACCACCCGTTCGGCCTTGAAGGTCTGGAATTTGACCACGTCGGCCCCGGCGTCGGCGGCGGCGTCCACCAGCCGCAAGGCCAGGGCCATGTCGCCGTTGTGGTTCACCCCGGCCTCGGCGATGATCAGCACGCGGCTCACGCGCGCCTCCAGCGCGGGCCGCTGGGCAGGCTGACCACGCGCTCCACGGCGTCGCGGGCCGTGTCCAGGCCGTCTCCCGCATTGCCCGCGTACATGGGCAGGTCGGTCATGAGCCGCCACAGGGGCCGGGTGGCGATTCCCCGGGCGTTGGTCCGCTCCAGCATGGCGTCGCGCGCGGCCCGGCTTCCGGTGCGCACCGAGCAGAGCCAGAAGTTGGAGCGGCAGCCCTCGGGCTGGTCCACGAACTCCATGCCCGCTTCGGCCGCGAAGAAGTCCCGGTAGGCCGCGGCCACGGCCCGCTTGTCCGCGAGGATGTCCTCGATGCGCTCCATCTGGGCGCAGCCCAGGGCGGCGTTGACGTTCGGCATGCGGTAATTCCAGGCCGTCTCGTCGTGGAAGAATTCCCAGGGGTGCGGCCGCTTGGCCGTGCTGGTCAGGCGCTTGGCCCGGGCCCCCAGCTCGGGGTCGGTGGTGAGCAGCATGCCGCCGCCGCCCGTGGTCACGGTCTTGTTGCCGTTGAAGCTGAGCACGCCGATGCTGCCGAAGAGGCCCAGGTGGCGGCCGTCCAGGGTCGAGCCCAGGGCCTCGGCCGCGTCCTCCACCAGGGGGAGGCGCCAGCGCTCGCACAGGGCCGCGATCTCGCGGATGCGGCAGGCGTGCCCCAGGACGTGCATGGGCAGGCAGGCCGCGATGCGCCTGCCGTCCGCGCGCAGGCGCGGGCCGTCCGGGCAGATCTCGGCCTTGGCCTCCAGGAAGGCGCGCAGCGCCTTTGGGGACATGCCGAGGGTGTCCGGGTCCGAATCCAGGAAGATGGGCTCGGCCCCGGCGTGGCGCACGGAATTGGCCGTGGCCACGAAGGACAATCCCTGTGTCAGCACGAGGTCGCCGGGCTGGACTCCCACCATCCCCAGGGCGGCGGTCAGGCCGCAGGTGCCGTTGACCACGGCCACGGCCGCGGCCGCGCCGCAGAACTCGCGGAACATGTCCTCGAGGCGCGTCACGTATTCGCCGACGCTGGAGACGAAGGTCGTGTCCACGCAGCGGCAGAGGTATTCTTTTTCCCGGCCGGAAAAGACCGGGGCGTGCAGGGGAATGGGGCCTTCCGGCTCGGAGTAGAACCGGCGGACCAGGGTGGCGAGGCGGTCCAACATGTCGGTCATCGTGTCCAGGCGTCGCGCCGCGCGCTCCCGCGTCGGGCGGGGTTGAGGGAAAACGTCCGGGAGGCGGCCGGAACAGCCGCGCCGTCCCGATTCGGCGTTTATCACCCGCGCGGGCAAAAGGCAAAGAAGCCCGGGGAAGGGGTGCGGACCGGCTGTGTTGTTTATGATTGTTAAAAAAATTAATATTCCCTTAATATCGGCAAGTTATATTCTCCGGGCGGGACTTGGGGGGCGGCGGCGCTTGCTGCCGGTTCGATTTCTGGTTTAAGAGTCAACGCGCCTGACGCCGAGCTGTTTTCATTGGGGAACCTCGCGTCGTCCCGGCGGGTCGCCGTCGGAGAGAAAACGCCTTTGCAGGAGTGTCGGGTCCGATGAAGGTTGTCATCCTGTGCGGAGGGAAGGGATCGCGCATCCGCGATGCGGCGGAGGACTTGCCCAAGCCGTTGATCCCCATCGGCGGGAAGCCGATCGTCTGGCATATCATGAAGCACTTCGCCAAGGCGGGCTTCAAGGATTTCGTCCTCTGCCTCGGCTACAAGAGCGAGAAGTTCAAGGATTTCTTCCTGAACTACCACTCGTACATCTATGATTTCACGATCAATCTCGGCAAGCCGCACGACTTGGTCTTCCACGAGCCCTTCAACGAATCCGACTGGCGCGTGACCCTGGTCGATACCGGCGACAACACCATGACCGCCTCCCGGCTGCGCAAGGTGCGCAAGCATCTGGACGGCGGCGACGAATTTCTGCTGACCTACGGCGACGGCCTTTCCGACGTGGATATCCCGATGGTGCTGGCGCACCATCGGAAGATGGGCAAGATCGCCACCATCACGGCGGTCCATACCTGTGGCCGGTTCGGCGAAATCCGCGTCAACGACGGAGAGGTGCGGACCTTCAGCGAGAAGCCGCGCCGGAGCCGCGAACGGATCAACGGCGGCTTCATGGTGTTTGACAACCGGCGTGTCTGGGAGCATCTCGGCGAGGGAGAAGATTTGGTCCTCGAGACGAGTCTTCTGGGGCCGCTGAGCGAGATCGGCGAACTGGCCGCCTATGAGTATGACGGTTTTTGGCAATGCATGGACAGTCCGCGCGAACTGGACATGCTGAATGCCCTCTGGGCGAGCGGCAAGGCTCCTTGGAAGTAGCAGGAATGCAAGCCTTTTTTGATTTTTATAGGGGAAAGAAAGTCTTCGTCACCGGGCACACCGGCTTCAAGGGAAGCTGGCTGGCCTTCTGGCTTACGCTGCTTGGCGCGGACGTCACCGGCTTTTCCCTGGAACCGCCTTCCGATCCCTCCCTGTTCGAAGCCCTGAATCTCGCCTCGCGGGTGAACCATGCGCACGGCGACGTGCGCGACCGCGACTCCCTGCGCGCGGCCATGCGGCGGAGCGGGGCCGAGGTCGTCTTCCACCTGGCCGCCCAGGCCCTGGTTCTTCCCGCGTACCGTTCTCCCCTGGAGACCGTGGAGGTGAATGTCCTCGGTTCGGTCAACGTGATGGAGGCCGTCCGGGAGACCGAATCCGTCACGGCCCTCGTCTGCGTGACCTCGGACAAGTGCTACGAGAACCGGGAGCAGGTCTGGGGCTATCGGGAGTGCGATCCGCTGGGGGGGCATGACCCCTACAGCGCATCCAAGGGCGCCATGGAGATTTTGTGTTCGTCATGGGCGCGCTCCTTTTTCGGGCCCGAGGGACGGGTGGCCTTCGCCACGGCGCGGGCGGGCAACGTCATCGGGGGCGGCGATTTCGGGGCCGACCGCATCGTCCCGGACTTCATCCGGGCCGTTCTCGCGGACAAGCCCCTGACGGTCCGCAATCCCGGCGCCGTGCGCCCCTGGCAGTTCGTCCTGGAGCCCTTGAGCGGCTATCTCTGGCTCGCGGCCCTGTTGTCGCGGGACCCGGCCCGCTATGGCGGAGCCTGGAATTTCGCCCCCAGGGACAACACCTGTCCCGTGCGGGAACTCGCCGACCTGATGGTCCGCGCCGGCGGGACGGGAAGCTGGCGGGACGCCTCCGGAGGGAGCGCCGCGAAGCACGAGGCCGGGCTGTTGCGGCTTTGCAGCGACAAGGCCCTTGCGTTTCTCGGCTGGCGCTCCGTGCTGGACATCGAACGGACCGCCCGGATGACCATGCGGGGCTATGAGCCGTTCCTCCGCGGACGGACGGAGGAATGCCGAGGCCTGTGCGCGGAGCAGATCGCTGAATACACCCGTTGCGCGGAGGAACTGGACGTGGCCTGGGCCACGGGAAGGGAGTTGCGATGAGCGCGGGCCGCAAGCTGATTTCCATCGTCATTCCCGCCTGGAACGAGGAGGCGGTGATCCCGGAACTCGGGCGCCGCCTGGCCGCGGTCATGGACGCCCAGCCCCGCTATGATTTCGAGGCCATCATCGTGGACAACGGCTCCTGGGACCGCTCCTTTGAGCTGTTGAGCGCGCTGCACGAGCGGGACCCCCGGTTCAAGACGGTCCGCCTCTCCAGGAATTTCACCGCCGACGGGGGCGTCGCCGCCGGTCTGCGCTACGCCACCGGTGATTGCGCCGTGCTGATGGACGCGGACCTTCAGGACCCCCCGGAATGCATCGGCCAGTTCATCGAGAAGTGGGAGCAGGGGCATGATGTCGTCTATGGCGTCATCCGCAGCCGGGAAGGCGTGTCCGGCCTGCGCCGCCTCGGCAACAAGATGTTCTACAAGCTGCTGAACACGCTCACCAACGTCGGCGGAACCAGCCTGCCGCAGAACGTCACCGCCTTCCGCCTCATGGACCGCAAGGTCTACGAGGTCCTCAACCGGATGGCGGAGACGAACCGCTTCACGCGCGGATTGTGCGTCTGGTGCGGCTTCAGCCAAGTGGGCGTGGAGTTCGACCGCGCCGACCGTTTCGCCGGGGAAACCAAGGCCCCGCTGCTGGACATCATCAAAGAGGCCATCGACGGCATTTTCTCCTTCAGCTTCATCCCCCTGAAGCTCGTCACCGTCCTCGGCCTGGTCCTGAGTTCGTTCAGCTTCCTCTTCCTCGCCTGGCAGCTCATCTCCACCGTCTTCATGGGGAGCTCCGCGGAAGGCTACCTCACGATCATCTGCACGATCTTGCTGATGTTCGGTTTCCTGTTTCTCGTCTTGGGCGTCTCGGCGAATATCTGGCCAGGATATTCGACGAGGTGAAGGCGCGTCCTCTGTATGTCGTCAAGGACACGCTCGGGTTTTCGGAGGACTTTTCGCAGGCCTTGACCCGGCGACTTCCGATTCACGGCAACAACCCTTAACCCCGCAAGAGAAATCGATGAAAAGAGATCGAATTCACTCCGCCGGTCCCTCCATCACGCAGTTGGAGATCGACACCGTCACGGACGCCGTGACCACCGGTTTTTATTCCAATTATCGGAATTATCTGGAAAAGTTTCAGAACGAATTCGCCAGGTACGTGGGCGTGAAGCACGCCATCGCCACCAGTTCCGCGACCACGGCCATGCATCTCATGGCGGCCGCGGCCGGGCTCGGCCCCGGCGACGAGGTCATCGTCCCCGACCTCTCCTGGATCGCCACCGCCAGCGTGCACACCTACACCGGGGCCACTCCGGTGTTCGTCGACGTGGATCCGGACACCTGGACCATGGACCCCGCCCGGCTGAAGGAGGCCATCACGCCCCGCACCAAGGCGGTCATGCCCGTGGACCTCTACGGCCACCCCGCCGACTATGACGCCATCGTGCCCATCTGCCGGGAGCACGGGCTCATCCTCATTTCCGACTCCGCGCCGGCCGTGGGAGCCCTGCTGCACGGCAAGTCCACCGCGTCCTACGCGGACATGGCGGCCTACTCCTTCCAGGGCGCGAAGATGATGATCACCGGCGAGGGCGGCATGTTCGTCACCGACAGCGACGAGCACTTCAAGCGCGCCGAGTTCCTCGTGGACGACGGGCGCGACGAGTCCGGCGGCAATACGTTCTGGATCCAGGAGATCGGATTCCACTACCGCATGTCCAACCTGACGGCCGCCCTCGGCTACGCGCAGCTGCAGCGCGTCGAGGAGCTCGTGGCCATGAAGCGCCGCCTGTTCGACTGGTACCACGCGCGGCTGGGCGGCATCCCGGGCATCTCCATGTTCAAGGAGCGCTCCGGCTGCCGGGTCAACTGCTCCTACCCGTCCATCCTGCTCCAGGGCAAGTTCAAGGTCGACCGGAACGGCCTGCGGGCGGAGCTGCGGAACCGCAAGATCGACACCCGCCCCATTTTCCCGAAGATGAGCCAGTTCCCAATGTTCAAGACCGTCGACAACCCGGTGGCGGAGCGCATCGCGGCCACCGGCATCAACCTGCCCACGGCCGCCTACCTCCAGGAGGAGGACGTGGACTTCATCTGCAAGAACGTCATCGAGATATTGGGCGCCTAGGCGCCCAAGGAGCCATGCCATGAAGTGCATCGTCTGCGGATCCACGAACGTCTCCGAGGCCTTTGTCCTGAAGAACGGTCCCCGCTACGCGCAGAAGCTGCTGTCCGCCCAGGACGAAAAGGGCGGCGGCCACTACGACGTGACGCTCTACAAGTGCCCCGACTGCGGCATGGTGCAGATCGACCCGGCCGGCCTGGAGCACGACGAGTATTTCGAGGACTACCTCATGAGCCGCAGCTGCACCGAGCTGTACGTGCAGTACGACACGGAGCTGGCCGAGACGCTCCAGGCCAAGTACGGGATCGCCGGCAAGACGATCGTCGAGATCGGCTGCGGCGACGGCTTCTTCGGCGAGCTGCTCATCCAGCGCGGCGCGCGGGTCTCGGCCGTGGAGCCGTCGGCCACGGCCTGCGCCCTGGCGGAAAAGCGCGGGGTGAAGTGCTACAACACGTTCCTGGACGAGAACATCACCGGCCAGGTCTCGGAGCGCTTCGACGGCTTCGTCACCAAGCAGGTCATGGACCTGGTCAAGGATCCCAACACCTTCCTGGCGAGCCTGGGCAAGATCCTCAAGCCCGGCGCCTGGGGCCTCATCGACGTCCCGTCCTGGACCAAGACCCTGCTGGACAAGCGCTACTACGACGTCCTGCCGGACCGCGTGGGCTACTACACCGCGAAGACCCTGGTCGAGGTCATGGAGCGCAACAACTTCCACGTCACGGAAGTGTTCCACGGCGCGGAGGGCGAGTACGTCGGCGCCTACGTCGTCTACGAGGGCGAGAAGGACGGCCTGCTCAAGGGCTTCAAGCATGAGTTCGAGACCTTCAACCGCGAGTTCGGCGCGCTCATGGAGTCCTACCGCAAGGCCGGGAAGAAGGTCGCGGCCTGGGGCGCCGGAGCCAAGGGAGTGACGATCTTCTCCTTCGCTGGAATGGATTCCGGTTCCATCGCCTATGTGGTGGACAAGGACAACTTCAAGTGGAACAAGTATCTCCCCGGCAGCCGTCTCAAGGTCGTCGCCCCGGACACGGTGGCGGAGCAGCCGGTCGACGCCATGATCATCACCGGCGTGATGTTCTACAAGGAGATCACCCGGCAGCTCGTGCGCGATTATGGATTCAGCGGGGACATCATCCTGCTGAGCCCCATGCCGCACGTCCTGCCGCAGGATGAACTGAAGCGTCTCCTGGCCTCGTAGAGGCCGGGAACGGAGCGGACCGACCGACATGAACGTTTCCGACCTGATCCTGGACTTCCTCGTCGCCCGGAAGGTGTCCCACATCTTCATGATGACGGGCGGGCATGTTTCGTTCCTGCTCGACCGGCTCTCGGCGCGCGACGACATCGGATACGTCTGCGTGGCCCACGAGCAGGCCGGGGCCATGGCGGCGGACGGCTTCAGCCGCATGCGGCCCGAGAGCATCGGCGTGGCGATCGCCACCAGCGGCCCCGGGGCGGCCAACATGCTGACCGGCATCGGCTGCTCCTGGTTCGACTCCATTCCGGCGCTGTTCATCACCGGCCAGGTCAACACCTACGAATCGCGCGGCGAACGCCAGGTCCGCCAGATCGGTTTCCAGGAGATGGACATCATCGGCATGGCCCGGCCCATCACCAAGTGGGCCGCGACGCTGGACGCCCCGGAGAACATCCTCCTGTACCTGGAAAAGGCCGTGCACATCGCCAAGTCGGGACGTCCCGGCCCCGTCCTGCTGGACATCCCGATGAACTTCCAGCGGCAGGACGTGGACCCCGCGAGCCTGCCCCATTACGTCCCCGAGGAGGAGCCGTCCCCGGCGGGGGCGGACATCGCCTCCCAGGTCGCGGCGACCGTCGAGCTGCTCCGGCGCGCGCGGCGTCCGGCGTTGCTGGCGGGCGGCGGCGTGCGCAACGCCTCGGCCACCGGGGAGCTGCGCCGGCTGGCCGAGCGCGCCCAGGCGCCCGTGTGCCTGTCCATGAACGGGATCGACGCCTTCCCGCACGACCACCCCAACTACGGGGGATTCATCGGGGTCTACGGGAACAGGGGCGGCAACTTCACCCTGGCGAACTGCGACCTGCTCCTCGCGGTGGGCACCCGCCTCGATTCGCGCCAGACCGGCGTGGACACGTCCAAGTTCGCGCGCTTCGCCAAGAAGGTGGTCGTGGACGTGGACCCCTGCGAGCTGGGCGCGCGTTTCGCCCCGGATGTGGCGGTTTCCTGCGACGCCAAGGTCTTCCTGAAGGCCGTGCTGGAGCAGCTGCCTCCCGCGCAGGATCGCGGCGACTGGCTCGGACAGGTGGCCCGCTGGCGGGAGAAATATCCGCCGTGCCCCCCGGAGTGCCGGGGCTCCCAGGACATCAATCCGTATGAATTCCTGGAGGTCCTTTCGTCGCGTCTCGGGCCGAGGGACACGGTCGTCCTGGACACGGGACAGAACATGGTCTGGGGCACGCAGGTGCTCCAGCCCCGGGCGGAGATGCGCATGTGGACCGCCGGAGGCATGTCGCCCATGGGCTACAGCTTTCCCGCCGCCATGGGCGCGAGCCTCGCGAGGCCCGATGGGCGCTCGATCTGCCTCATCGGCGACGGCGGCATGCAGATCAACGTCCAGGAACTGGAGACCGTCAGAAGGCTCAACCCACCCCTGAGCGTCATCGTCATCAACAACAACAGCCTCGGGCTCATTCGCCAGTTCCAGGACGATTATCTCGGATCGCGCCATGTGGGGGCCACGGACCGCAACGGCTACACCGCGCCCGATTTCGTGCGGGTCGCGGAGGCCTACGGTCTGCCCGCGCTGCGCATCACCCGGCGGGAGGAGGTCGAGGCGGGCGTCGAGAAGGCCCTGCGCACTGCGGGCCCCATGCTGCTCGACGTGCGCATCCCCGGCGGCTGCAACGTGATTCCCAAGGCGCTCATGCAGCACCCCATGGAAGACCAGTACCCGTACATTCCGCTGGACGAGTTCCTGGAACAGATGATCGTCGAGCCCCTTGATCCGGGCACTTACCGCATCGGGAGCTAGCAGTGGGAGCGGGGAGCGGAACGGCCCGCCGCGCGGTGACGGCGCATGCGAGCTGAGCACCGGCGCGTTCTGTTCTTCCTGCTGAAAGCGGCCGTGGTCGGGGCCTTCCTGTTCTGGCTCGCCCGGAGGGGCGCGCTGGATCCCCGGTACTTCGCCATCGCCTCGGGAGGCCTGGGCTGGCTCCTGCTGGGCCTCGCCTGCCTGGCCGCGAGCATCAGCCTGACCGCCGTCCGCTATTGGCTCATCCTGCGGATGTTCCGGGTCCGGCAGCCGCTGCCGTTCGTCCTGCGGACCGAATTCGCGGCCACCTTCTTCAATCTCTGCTCCCTCGGGCCCCTGGGCGGCGACGTCGTGCGCCTCTACTTCATGGCCCGGTCCTCGGGAAAAGGCCTGGCCGCGGCGGGCGCGACCATGACCGACCGGATCGTGGGGCTCCTGGCGCTCCTGCTGCTGACCCTCGCCTCGCTGGCCCTGACGGGCGTGGATTACCTGGCCGAACCCGTGCTGCGGGAGGCGGTCGTGCTGCTCTCCGGGCTTCTGGCCGGAGCGGTGGGTCTGGCGCTTACCGCGGCCGTCCGGCTGCGCCTGGGCAGGGTGGCCGCCATATGCGCGGGCGGGGCCGCGGCTGCGGCGGCCGTCACGTACTCCCTGTGGGCGGAAACGGCCTTCGGTTGGAGCGTCGCCGCCGGGCTGGCTGCCGCGACCGTGTGCGCCGGTGGGTTCCAGGCCGCGTTTGTCGGGGCGCTCCTGCGCAGGATCGGACGCTGGGGCGGCTTCGGGGAGAAGCTGGACGAGACGCTGGCGGCCATGTCCGACGCGGCGGGGCATCCCCGGGCGATCGCCGGGGTGCTGGGACTCGCGCTGGTGCAGCAGGCGGGCTACGTGCTGGCCATGCTCTGCTTGGCCTGGGCCATGAATCTTCCGGCACGGCCCGACGCGGGGAGCATCTTCTTCGCCACCCCCCTGACGTTCATCCTCGCGGTGCTGCCGCTGCCGGGCGCCGGCCTCGGCTTCAACGAGGCCGCCTTCGACAGCCTCCTGGCGCTGGCCGCGCCGCATCTCGCCGGAGGGGCCTCGCTCTACCTGTTCTTCCGGGCCTGGCTCATCGCGGTCTCGTTCGCGGGCATCCCGTTCTATCTGTTCGAGAGAAGGAAGAGCCGCTCCGGCGGACCTACTTCTTGACGGCCACGGCCTCGATGTTCCCGAAGGGGAAGGTGAGCTGGGCGTTTCCCAGGCCGCAGCGGGACAGCAGCCCGCTCACGCGGCTCCGCCAAGGGTCGCGCAGGCCGTTTTGCGCCAGGTGGGCCAGGGAATAGGTGCTGAGCGACCGCAGGCGTTTCACGGGCTTGAGGCCGGAGGCCGCGATCATCCGGTCGAGGGTCGCCGGGGTGTAGTAGGTGATGTGCTGGATGTTGTAGGCGAGGAACGCGTCACCGCTGAGCTTGGCCAGCAGGCTCTCGATGTTGTGGGTGGCGACCAGCACCGCGCCTCCGGGGCGCAGGTGCCGGCGGACGTCGCGCAGCAGCTCCAGCGGGTCCATGACGTGGTCGATCACGTGGATGACGGTGATCAGGTCGAAGTGGTTTTCCGGGAAGGAGTCGGCCGCGTAGTTCCCGTGCGTCACGGAAAATCCTTGGGCTGCGGCCGCGCGCGAGGCGTCCAGGCTCGGATCGATTCCCTCGGCGCGCAGCCCGAGCCGCTGGGCTGCCCGGAGCAGGTGGCCGCAGCCGCAGCCGATGTCGAGCAGCCGTCCCGAGCTGATTCCCGAATGGCGCATGAGGCGCCGGACATAGCGAAGCATGTTGACCAGGATGGCCCGGTCCGACGTGGACGACGTGCAGGCGCTCGCATCGGCTGCGTCGTACAGCTTCTGGACGGCCTCCTCGGAAAACACCGGCGAGGAGTAGACGAAGCCGCACTCCAGGCACTCGTTGATCCGATAATGCCCGCCGTCCTCTGAAAAATAGTCGAACGCGCGGTCCAGGTCGCCGAAGCGTTCCTTGATCTTCGTCCGCGCCCGGGAACTCTTGCAGAGCGGGCAGGGAATGTCCCGCAGGGCCGCCCGGTCCGGCATGGCGCCCGAGGTGGGGGCGCCGTGGTCTGGAGAAGACGGCGCGTTGGGGTGTTCAGGGGCGACCACGCAGACCTCCTAGGGGCAAATTGAAAAAAAACGCCGGGGTCAGGAGTCGATCCGGGAAAGCCTCGGCTCGAATGCGCCGTATGAGCCGAGCGCATAATACAGCCAATACCAGATGCGTCCTTCCTGGTGGAATCCCTTCACCGTGAACGAATAGCGCGAGTATGCATCGCCCGTGACATCGCTGGCGATATAGAGCCGTCGCGAGGCTTGCGGCATGTCGTAGTGTTTTTGCAATGCCGGGAGGCCGAGCATTCTCGTGCTTTCCCAGAAACCGTTGCACATCCACGCCGCCTTTCCATAGGCCTGGAACAGGCTCATGTTCACTTCGTATTGATGGATGTGTTTGGGCGGTGTGTGGCCGTCCGCGGTGATTTCGACATATCCCGAAGGCGGAGCCTGTGTTTTCGCGAATTCCCGCGTGAGCATTTCCTTGTAGATCACCGCTGCGATCTTGTGGTCGTACCCCTGATACAGGAGCACGACCAGGGCCGTGAGGACGCAGGCGGTGAACGCCGCCAGCCGTTTCCGCCCGATGAAGCGCGCGGCGTAGTCATGCGCGATGGCGGCCAGGAGGGCGAACGGCACGCACATCAGCATGGCGTGGCGCGAGCTGTAGCTGCCGAAGGAGAAGAACCGCAGCGGACGGCCGACCGCCCAATAGGCGAGCCCGGCGAAAAGCATGAGGGCGAGGGCGGCGGCCACGCTCCGCGTGAAGTGCTCGGCCTGGTCGGGGGGCAGCTTCTTTTTGAGGAAGAGGGCCGCGGCCATGAGCGCCGCCGCTGTCGCCACATACTGCAGCAGGCTGTCGAGCTGTTGCAGGTTGATCGTGTTGTAGGTTCCGTCCTTGCCGTGGAGATTCACCAGGAGGTTGAAGAGGAAATAGAGGAGGAGAACCCCGAGGCAGAACAGGAAGGTTTTGACGGCGGTCCGCATGAAGTTGTCGCGACGCGCGGTGAAGAGGAATTCGGCCACGGCGAATCCGATGACGAATGCGAAAATGGAATAGAGCTGCAAGGAAAGGACGAAGAGCAGGAACGCGAGCGCCTTGTTGAAACGCCATGCCCGCACCGCGAGAAGGAAGAGCCAGAGGCAGACGATGTTGATGAAGACCGCGCTGGAGATGAATATGTGCCAGATCGGGAAGCAGAGCACGACCCATGCGCCGACGAAGGCGGCCTCTCTGCTCACCGCATGGTGCGAACGCAGCAGGAGAAAGACCTCCCGCGCTATCCCCAGGATGGAGAGCACGCAGAGGAGATTGGTGAACACCTTCGGCGGGATGCCCGTCAGGCTGTTGATCACGGCGAAGAGGCGATAGAGGTAGTATGGTTCGTACCAGCCCAGGTCGAGCAGCCAAGGGCGTATGGAACTCCAGTCCCCCGTCATGAAGCCGAACTGCACCAGGGTCGTGTCCCACGACTCGCTGTTGACGGCGAGGAGAGGGCCCAGCGCAACGAGTGCGAGAAGAGTGGTGATGACGGTATGGGCGCGTTCTTTCATTGATATCGTTGGGCAATGATTGCGCGGCATCCGTGTGGCGCGCGGTGGGCTGGGAACGCTTTCCTTTCGTGCTCTCCCCTAGCAGTATCGGCTTGGGAGCGCAACGAAATCTTGGTGAACAGGGGCGGGATGGCGGTCTTGTCCGGCGCTGCCGAGCGGGAACGCCCCGGGAAGGCTCCCGCGGCGGGAGCGCGGCTTGCGGCGGGGCTTCCTTGTGTGGCGTTTCGCGGCGTGTGATCGGTTGCGGGCTTTATGGTGTGTGCTCAAATGGTCTATTTTACAAAAAAGTTATTTCTTGAGTTTCATTCCAGAAATTTGCTGAGTAAAAAATCCATTTTTGGCACTCGCGAAGTTGACAGCCCTGATCGTGTGGTATACCAGAAAGCCATCGGCCACACGCCAACGAAGGATCACGGATGACGACGGCTTCTCGGGAAACGTTGCTCCACGCGGACAACGTGAGCAAGAAATTCGGGGGCATTCTCGCGCTCTCGGAGTATTCGCTGACCCTGCGCAAGGGCGACCTGGCGGGGCTCATCGGACCCAACGGCGCGGGCAAGACCACGGCCTTCAACGTCCTCTCCGGCGTGCTGGCCCCCAGCGGCGGCACGTTGACCCTCGACGGCCGGGACATCACCGGCTTCGACGCCTGCCGCAGCGCCCGCGCGGGCATCGCGCGCACCTTCCAGAACATCCGCCTGTTCCAGGACCTGACCGTCATGGACAACATCCTGGTGGGCTTCCACCAGCGCATGGGCCAGGGCTTCTTCGCCACCCTGCTGCACCTGCCGCGTTTCCGCCGGGCCGAGGCCGGGATGGAGCGCCGCGCCAGGGAGCTGGCCGACCTCTTGGGGCTGGCCGACCTCCTGGGGCAGACCGCCGGGGCGCTGCCCTACGGCGACCAGCGGCGGCTGGAGATCGCCCGGGCCCTGGCCACGGAGCCCAAGCTCCTGCTCCTGGACGAGCCCGCCGCCGGAATGAATCCCCAGGAGACCCGCGAGCTGGCCGAGACCATCCGCCGCATCCACAAGGAATTCCAGCTGACCGTCTTCCTCGTCGAGCACGACATGCACCTCGTCATGGACCTCTGCGAACGGCTCCAGGTCATCAACTACGGCCGCCTGCTGGCCGAGGGCGATCCGGCGGAGGTGCGCGCCAATCCCGAGGTCGTCGCCGCCTATCTTGGCTCCTCGGAAAACAAGAAGGGCTGGGGGGCGGCATGCTGACGGTCCGCCATCTCGACGTGTTCCGGGGCCGCACCCACGTGCTGCGCGACGTGGACCTGGAGGTGGGCCGGGGCGAGATCGTGGCCCTCATCGGGGCCAACGGCGCGGGCAAGACCACGACCCTGCGGACCATTTCCGGGCTGCTCCCGGCCCGCAACGGCGAGATTTCCTTCGCCCCGCGCGCGGGCGGCGAGGTGCTCGACCTGACCCGCGCCCCGGCCGAGGCCATCGTGGCGGCGGGCGTCTGCCACTGCCCCGAGGGCCGGGGTGTGTTCGCCCGCCTGAGCGTGCACGAGAACCTGCTCATGGGGGCCTACCTGCGCGACGACGGCGCGGACATCCGGCGGGACATGGAGCAGGTCTGCGAGATGTTCCCCATCCTGGCCGCGCGCCGGAACCAGGCCGCGGGCAACCTCTCCGGCGGGGAGCAGATGATGCTGGCCATCGGCCGGGCCCTCATGGGCCGGCCCCGGCTGCTCATCCTGGACGAGCCCTCCCTGGGGCTGGCCCCCCTGGTGGTGGAGGCCATCTTCCAGCTCCTGGCGCGGATCAACAGGGAAGGCGTGACCATCCTCCTGGTGGAGCAGAACGCCGTGGTGGCCCTGGAGCTGGCCCACCGGGCCTATGTTTTGGAGAACGGCCGCGTGGTCATGAGCGGGGAGAGCGCCGCCCTGGCCGGGGACGACAACATCCGCAAGGCCTATCTGGGGGGCTGACATGGACGGGGCCTATCTCGCGCAACAGATTCTCAACGGCCTCATCCTGGGCTCCATGTACGCCCTGGTGGCCGTGGGCTTCTCCATGATCTACGGAATCATCAACCTGATCAACTTCGCCCACGGCGACATCGTCATGATCGGGGCCTTCAGCACCCTGGCGCTGCTGGCCGTGCTCGGGCTGCCGCTTTGGGTGGTGGCCCCGGGCGTGGTGGCCGTGGGCGCGCTCTGCGGCCTGGTCATCGAGCGCGCGGCCTTCCGGCCCATGCGCGGCGCGCCCCAGGTCACGGGCTTCATCGCCTCCCTGGGCGTCTCGATCATGATCCAGAACCTGGGCATTCTGACCGTCACGGCCCAGCCGCGCAACTTCGCCTTCCCGCACTATATGCTGGAGGCGGTCCCGGTCTTCGGCTTCGAGATCCAGGTGGTCAACATCTGCATCATGCTCGCCGCGCCGCTGCTCGTCCTGGGCCTGCTCTTCGTGGTCCACCGCACGCGCCTGGGCGTGGCCATGCGGGCCACGGCCGAGAACCTCGACGTGGCCCGGCTCATGGGCGTGAACATCAACCGCACCATCGCGGCCACCTTCGCCCTGGGCTCGGCCCTGGCGGGCGCGGCCGGACTCATGTGGGGCGGCAAGTTCGGCCAGATCGACCCGCTCATGGGCTTCCTGCCCGGACTGAAGGCCTTCGTGGCCGCGGTCATCGGCGGAGTGGGGTCCATCCCCGGGGCCATCCTGGGAGGCTACGTCCTGGGCCTGGCCGAGGTGCTCTTCGTGGGCCTGCTGCCGCCGGTCTACTCCTCCTACCGCGACGCCTTCGTCTTCGGTCTGCTCATCCTCATCCTCCTGATCACGCCCAACGGCATCCTGGGCAAAAACACGGAGGAGCGCGCCTGATGACCGCCGAGAGAAAACGTCTTCTGTTCCTGGCCCTGGCCGGGCTCGCGCTCACGGCCGTCATGCAGGCCGTGTTCGACGACTACCTGCGGACCATGGCCTGCTTCGTGGGCATCTTCATCATCCTGGCCGCGAGCCTGAACTTCACCAACGGCTTCGCCGGGCTCTTCTCCCTGGGCCACCCGGCCTTCATGGCCATCGGCGGGTACGTGGCCGCGCTGTTGACCTTCAACCCGGAGATGAAGCCGCTCTTCCTGCCCGACCTGCCGGAATGGCTCATGAGCCTGCACCTGCCGTTCCTGCCCGCGCTCCTGGCGGGCGGGGCGGCGGCGGCCCTGACCGCCACGGTGGTGGGCGCGGCGGTGCTGCGCCTGCGCGGGCACTACCTGGCCGTGGCCACCATGGGCTTCCTGATCATCGTCCAGGTGCTCATCACCAACATGGAGCCCTACACGCGCGGCCCACTGGGCCTGAACGGCCTGGACGCGCTCACCGACCTCTGGTGGGTATACGCCTGGGTGCTCGTCACGCTCTATGCCTGCTGGAAGATCAAGTTCTCCTCCTACGGCCGCATGCTCCAGAGCGTGCGCGAGAACGAACTGGCCGCCGCCTGCCTGGGCACGAACCTGTTCCATGCACGGCTCGCGGCCCTGGTGATCGGGGCCTTCTTCGCCGGAGTGGCCGGAGGGCTCTGGGGCCATCTCGTCACCGCCCTGACCCCGGTGTCCTTCTCCCTGGCGCTGGCCTTCAGCATCGTGGTCATGGTCGTGGTCGGCGGCACGGGCTCCATCACCGGCGCGGTGGTCGGCGCGGTCATTTTCAGCTGCATCACCGAACTCTTCCGCCCCCTGGAGGAGAACTACTCCGTCTACGGCGTGGGCGAGATCCTCATGGCCCTCGTCCTCATCCTCATTCTGGTCTACCGCCCCCAGGGCATTTTCGGCTCCCGCGAACCCGATTGGCTGGCGCCTCAAACCAACCGAAGCTGAAGGAGGTTTTTTCGATGAAACGCCTGCTCGTTCTCCTGACCCTGGCCGCCATGGTCCTCGGCACCGCCGCCGTGGCCCCGGCCGCCGAGCCGATCAAGATCGGCGCGCTCTACGGCCTCACCGGCGGCATGAGCTCCATCGACACCCCGTCCCTCAACGGGGCCAAGCTCAAGGCCAAGCTCATCAACAAGTCCGGCGGACTGCTGGGCGGCCGCCAGGTGGAAATCCTCGGCGTGGACACCAAGACCGACCAGAAGGCCTCGGCCATGGGCGCCAAGAAGGTGCTCAGCGAGGGCATCGTGGCGGGCATCGGCTACTCCGATCCGGCCTTCGTGCTTCCGGCCGCGCCCCTGTTCCAGAAGCAGGGCATCCCCTTCGTGACCTCCGGCGCGACCCTGCCGACCCTGCCCAAGATGATCGGCGACTGCATGTTCATGACTCCCTTCGGTGACGACGACCAGTCCTACGCCATCGCCGACTACACGGTGAAGAAGCTCGGGGCCAAGAAGATCGCCGTCTGGACCGACAACTCCATGGACTTCACCAAGACCCTGTCCCGCTTCTACAAGGAGCGCATCAAGAAGCTCGGCGGCGAGATCGTGCTCGAGGACTTCTTCATGATGGGCGACAAGGACTTCTCGGCCCAGATCGCGCGTCTGAAGAGCTCCGGGGCCGAGGCCGTGTTCGTCTCCTCCATTCCCAACGAGGCGGGCCTGAGCGTGAAGCAGATCCGCGAGGCCGGGCTGAAGCTGCCCATCGTCTCCGGCGACGGCTTCGACACCGAGCTGGTGACCACGGTTCCCGGCGCGACCCTGGCCAACGACGTGTTCTTCGCCACCCACACCTACCGCGAGGACACCCGCCCCGAGGTCCTGGACTTCATCAAGGAATACAAGGCCGAGTACGGCCATGATCCCGAGAACGCCTTCGCCGCCCTGGGCTTCGACGCCGTGGGCCTGATCGCCGACGCCGTCACCCGCGCCGGCTCCGCCGATCCGGCGGCCATCAAGAAGGCCCTGCGGGCCACCAAGGACTACAAGGCCGTCACCGGCGCCATCACCTACTCCCGCGCCTCCGGCGTGCCGGTGAAGGGCGTCTCCATCATCAGCGTGAAGAACGGCAAGTACAAGGTCGAGGAAGTCTGGTATCCCGAGGCGAAGTAGCCTCGGTTTTCCGAATACGGACCGCGCCGGGCGCGGGCGCGTCCCAAGCGGCGCGCCCGCGCCTTCCCGCGAAGGCCCGTGAAAACCCGGAGACATGGATATGAAGAACGTCCGCCTGGAAGAGCACAACGAGCACAGCTTCAAGGAAGCGAAGTTCGACAAGCTCTTCCTGCCCATCGGTTCCTGCGAGTCCCACGGCGAGCACCTGCCCTACGGCTGCGACAGCCTCGTCTGCCACCAGATCGCCCTGGACCTGGCCCAGCGCGTGAACGGCGCGGTGGTGGCCCCGCCGCTGTGGTTCGGCATGAGCCAGCACTACCGCCACCAGCCCATGTGCCTGTCCCTGTCCGACGACACGGTCATCCGCGCCGTGGGCGACCTGCTCGACTCCGCCGCCTTCTGGGGCATCCGCAAGATCCTCGTCGTCAACGGCCACGACGGCAACATCGCGCCCATCGAGATCGCGGCCCGGGCCTTCAAGGTCCGCCACCCCGACTTCGGCCTGGCCGTGCTGGACGCCTGGTGGGTCACGGCCGGAAACCTCCTGCCCAAGGACACCTTCGAGGTCTGGGACGGCCTGGGCCACGGCGGCGAGGGCGAGACCTCCATAGGCCTGTCCATCTTCCCCCAGCTTTGTGATATGAGCCGGGCGAAGGGCGATCTGCCGGAGATGGACCCGAACGTGAAACTCATCTGGAACTTCCAGGAGCTGACCCGCTTCGGGGCCAGCGGCGACCCGACCAAGGCCACGGCCGAGAAGGGCGACAAGATGCGCTCGGCGCTGGTGGACTACCTGGTCGGCTTCATCGAGAGAATGGATGCCCAGAGCTGGCGCTACAACATCAAAAAGTAGCCGCGACGTCGTCGTCTTCCTGACCGGCGGCACCATCGGCATGCGCCGCAGGGCGGACGGTCCGGGCGTCGCCCCGGGCGGCGGGCTCGACGAGCTGTTCGAGAGCCTGCTGCCCGTGGAGGGCGTCCGTGTCCGCACCGTGGAGTGGTCCGACCGGCCCAGCCCGCACATGACCCCCGAGGACATGCTGCGGCTGGCCCGGGACATCGACGCGGCCCTGGCCGAGCGCGGCGTGTGCGGCGCGGTGGTCCTGCACGGCACGGATCTGCTGGCCGAGACCTCGTTCCTGCTCGACATCGCCCTGGCCTCCACCAAGCCGGTGGTCACCACCGGCTCCATGCGCCACATGGAGGAGGCGGGCTACGACGGGCAGCGCAACCTGCTGAACAGCATCCTGGCCTGCCTGACCATGCCGCGCTCCTCCGAGGTGCTCGTGCAGATCGCTGACCACCTCTACACGGCCCGCGACGCCATCAAGCTCGATTCCGTCTCCGTGGACCCGCTCATCGGCCAGCGCCGGGGCAGCGTGGGCCGCATCGCGGGATCGGCCGTGGAACTGACCCAGGACGTGCGCGTCAAGCGTCCGCGCCTGCCGTTCCCGGTCACGGGCCTGGCCCGGCGCGTGCCCCTGGTGACCTGCTCCCCCGGCATGGGCGGCGAGATGCTGGAGGCCGTGTCCCGGGGCTTCGGCGCGGGCGGGCTCAACGGGCTCGTGCTGGAGGGCTTCGGGGCCGGAAACGTGCCTCCCGGGCTGGTTCCGGCCATCCGCGGACTGCGCGCCCGGGAGATTCCCGTGGTCCTGGCCACCCGTTGCGTGAAGGGCGGGGTCTGGCCGATCTACGGCTACGAGGGCGGCGCGGCCCAGCTCGTGACGCTGGGCGTCATCCCGGCCGGGCCGCTGAGCGGGATCAAGGCCCAGCTCCTGCTCAAGGCGGCCCTGGGCAGCGGTTGTCCCCCCGGGGATCTGGAAAAGGTGTTCCGATGAGCCGTCCCGCCCCCGAGTGCGCCGTCGCGCCCACGCCCCTGCCGTTCGGCGTGGTGCGCGGCACCGAGAAGGGGCGGGTCTACGCCTGTTTGCGCGACTGGATCCTTTTCTCAGAGCTGGCCCCGGGGATGCGGCTCAACGAGCGGGAGCTGGCCGAGCGCTTCGGCATCTCCCGCACCCCGTTGCGGGAGGTGATCCAGCTCCTGTGCTACCAGGGGCTGGTGGTCATCCGCCCGCGCCACGGGATCATCGTGGCCCCGGTGGACGCGGAGATGATCCGCCGCACCTTCGAGGTCCGGCTGCCCCTGGAGCGCGAGGTGGCCCGGCTGGCGGCCCTGCGCGCCACCCCGGCCGACGCCGCGCGGCTGCTGGAGCTGGCCCGGGCCTGGGCCGCGGACTACGAATCCGGCGACGTGGAGGCGGTCATCCGCGCCGACGACCGGTTCCACAACGCCCTGGCCGAGATCGCGGGCAACCCCGTGCTCCTGCGCGCCCGGGAATCCCTGCACAACATCTGCCTGCGCTACTGGTTCCTCATCCGCCATGAATACGTGCTGGAGCCCGCCGCCGCCGAGGCCCATGTCCGGCTGGCCGAGGCCGTGGCCCGGGGCGACGCCGAACTGGCCGCCGCGCTCCAGGCCGAGCATGTGGGCGGCTTCGCCCGTCTGCTCGAACGGGAGTAGTGGACCCGCCGTGTCCGGCGGGAATCGCACGGACCCGGGGAACGCTTCTTGCTTCGACCCGGACCGGCGACGCCCGCATGACGCGTCGCGGGGAGGCGCATGGAGCACGAGCATTTCCGCCCCGAGTCCTGTTCCGGGGCCGGGGACTTCCGGCTGACGGCCGCGCTCACGGTGTGGAACGAGGCCGACATCATCGAGGCCTGCGTCAGAAATCTGTTCGCCGAGGGCTGCGACGAGGTCGTGTTTCTGGACAACGGCAGCGCGGACGACACCGTGGCCCTGGCCGAGGGGGCTGGCGCGCGCTGCCTGGGCGTCTTCCACACCGAGGGGTTCAACGACGCGGAGCGCCGCGACCGGCTCTGCGCCATAGCCAAGGAGATGAGCGCCGCGTCGGGCGCGCCGTCCTGGTGGCTCTTCCTCGACGCCGACGAGTTCCCCACCGGCCCGGGCCGCCTCACGGTGCGGGAATACCTGGCCGCCCAGCCCGAGGCGGTCCGCTGCGTGGGCTCATACTGGGTCAACCATTTCCCTGGGCTCCGGCCGCAGAACCTGCCGGGCTTCCACCCGGCGGACCTCCAGCCCCTGGCCGGGCTCCGGCGGCCCGCCACGCCGTTCTGCATCTGGGGCCGATATTGCCCCCAGGAGCACGCCAAGCACCAGCTCGTGCGCTACGATCCCGGCCGCCCGGTTCCCGAGGTTGGCCTGGGCTTCCACTCCGTCACCTGCGCGGAACCGCTGGTCGAGCCCCAGGGCGGCATCCTCACGCACCATTTCCAGTTCCGCGCGCCGGAGCAGACCCTGTCCCGGCTGCTCAACCTGACCCGGCCCAACGGCAAGGGGTTTTCGCGCCACGCGCCCCCGCATGTCTGGGAGGCCTGGCGCAGGGGCGAGCTGGCCACTTCCCGGCACCAGTACAACCACCGCGTGGCCGTGGCCGAGGCCATGTACGACCCCGCCCGGCAGGGGGCCGTTCTCGGCTATCGGCCGGAGGACTGGCGCGCGCTGCTCTCCGGGCCCGACGGCCATGCCGGGATCAGCCGCTGGTATGGCGAGGGGGAATTGCGCGAGGCGGTGGCCGCCGCGCTGTCGCCGGAAGAGCATGCGGTCTGGCTCGCCGACCGGATCGGCCGCGTGGCCGCCGAGGGGCCTGAATTCCTGCTGGCCGAGGCCGCGCGGCTCGTGGCCTCCGGCGATCGCGCCGGGGCCGTTCATTGCTGCAAGGTGCTCTCCCGCCGCCATCCCCGCAGCGCCCAGGCGCGGCAGGCCCTGGAACTCATGGCCGGGGCCGCGATCGGTTCGCCCATGCCGTGAGGGTGCGCCCGCCGCCCGCCGCGCCATCATCTCCTGATCCGCCCCGGCCCAAGGGGCATGCCTCGGCTCATCATCATAACTTGCGCAATACGCGCCCCGCGATCCAGGCCTGCGCAGCGTTTCTCGTCTCCTTCCGCCGTTTCCCCATAACGTTTTGCATCAGGCTTCCCCATTGGGGCGGCTCCGTTGAACTCAGGAAAATAGTATTGATTCAGTGTATTGAGGAATCAGCGGGTCCTGGCGTGTTTCTTGATCTGGTGGCGGACGAGAGCGGCGGGGCGGGGCCGGTGGTCCGCACCCCGCCCCGCGCCGGAGGAAAACGAAAAGACGCGGAACAGTGTCCGCGCGGAACGGTCGCGCGGTAATCCAATAGGCCCTGTGTGTTCAAGCAACCATCATCGAAGGAGCGGCATCACATGAGAAAAGCAGTCCTGTCCTGGCTTTTCGCCCTGGTCTTCCTGTGTAGCGCGGCCCTCGCCCTGGCGGCGGACAAGAAGCCGGGAGTGACCATCTACGCCACCGGCGGCACCATCGCCGGAAGCGCCGAGAGCAGCACGGACACCACCACCTACCAGTCCGGCGTGCTCGGAGTGGATGTGCTCATCAAGGCCGTGCCGCAGTTGAAGGACATGGCGGACGTCTCGGGCGTGCAGATCGCCAAGCTGAACAGCCCGGACGTGAGCCAGGCCGTCCTGCTGCGGCTCTCCAAGGAGATCGACAAGAAGCTGGCCGAGAAGGGCGCCAACGGCGTGGTCGTGACCCACGGCACCGACACCCTTGAGGAGACCGCGTTCTTCCTCGACCTGACCATCAAGAGCAAGAAGCCGGTGGTCATCGTCGGGGCCATGCGCCCGGCCACGGCCATCAGCGCCGACGGCCCGATGAACCTGCTGCAGGCCGTGAGCGCGGCGGTGGACAAGAACGCCGAGGGTCGCGGCGTGCTCGTGGTGATGAACGACCGGATCGGCTCGGCCTTCTACATCACGAAGACCAACGCCACCACGCCCGACACCTTCAAGGCCGCCGAGCAGGGCTTCCTGGGCGCCTTCGTGGGCGACAAGGCGAAGTTCTACTACGAGCCCGCCACGCCGGTGAACAAGCCGCATTTCGACGTGTCCAAGCTCGACAGCCTGCCCAAGGTCGTCATCCTCTACAGCTATCAGGACGAGGACGTGGCCCTGCTCGACGCGGCCGTGGCCAACGGTGCCGAGGGCATCGTCTTCGCGGGCACGGGCAACGGCTCCCTGTCCAAGGGCATGGAAGACAAGGTCGTTGAATTGATGCGGCGCGGCATCCCCGTGGTCCGCTCCACCCGGACCGGCTCGGGCTGGGTTTCGGACATCGACAAGGGCATCCCCTCCGGCTGCTTCAACGCCCAGAAGTCCCGCATCCTGCTGACCCTGGCCCTGGCCGAGGGCGCGGGCATGGACAAGATCAAGCGGTACTTCGGCATGTAAGCCGCACGCCAAACGCCCACCTCGCACCGGAAGTCCCTGACTCCCCACTCTTCCGGTGTCCCCAGTCGGCCGTCGGTCCTCCCCCGGATCGGCGGCCGACTCACGTTTTTGTTCACGACCGGATGCAGGGCGGCAGGCCAGAAGGCCCAAGCTTGGGCACAAGGAAAAGGCTCGGCAGAGGGCCGGGGAATACTCGGGGAACAGGAGGAAGGTTATCCCAAAGAAGAAGGGGATGCGCATGGCGCATCCCCTTTTACTTCCTGGTGCGCCCGAGAAGATTCGAACTTCTGGCCTACGGATTCGTAGTCCGGCGCTCTATCCAGCTGAGCTACGGGCGCGTTGGGAAGAGACTTGTTATTCCCATTCGCTTTCGCCGTCAAGTCTTTTCGCGTCGTTTTTCGCCCTTGCCAAAAGCCCCGGCCGTGCGCATGGTTCCGGCCATGAGCAGTCTCAGCGAAAAAGTGGCGGGCAGCCGCGCCGCCCTGGAAGGACTCCTGTCCCGCGCCGAGCCCGGCCGCGCGGCCGTGGCCTGGACCGGGGGCAAGGACTCCACCGCGGCCCTGGCCCTGTGGAGGGAGGTCCTGGCGTCCCGGGGCCTGGGGCCGTTGCGGGCCCTGAACCTGGACACCGGGCTCAAGTTCCCGGAGATCATCGCCTTCCGCGACCGCCTGGCCGGGGAGTGGGGCCTGGAGCTGACCATCGCCCGGCCGGAGGTGGACCTCTCGTCCTATCCCGTGGCCCGGGACAAGGTGGCCTGCTGCCGCGACCTGAAGATCGCGCCCCTGGCCCGCGCCCTGCGCGAGGCGGACATCGCCGTGCTCATCACCGGCCTGCGCGGGGACGAGCACGCGGCCCGGGCCGGGCTGCCCTTCCTGGAGGAGCGGACCGATCCGCCGCACCTGCGGGCCAGTCCCCTGGCGGAATGGACCGAGATGGACATCTGGGCCTACACCTTGGAGCGCGGCCTGCCCTATTGCGACCTCTACCTCCAGGGCTACCGCTCCCTGGGCTGCATGCCCTGCACGCACCTGCCCACGGACCCGGCGGGCGAACGCTCCGGCCGCGACCAGGACAAGGAACGGCACATGGCCGAGCTGCGCAGCCTGGGATACTTCTAGCGGCCTATCCCTGTCGCCCTTTCCCCGCCTTTCCCGAACGGGGCGAAGCCCGTGGGCTTCTTGGCTTGGCCCTGGAAATGCGCTATCGCCACGGGATGCAGCAGACGGAATCGCCGATCATCCGCCACCGCACCCGCGAGGTGCGCGTGGGCTCCGTGGGCGTGGGCGGGGACAACCCGGTGCGCGTGCAGAGCATGTGCAACACCGACACCCGCGACGTGCCTTGCACCACGGCCCAGGTGCGGGCGCTGGCCGAGGCGGGCTGCGAACTCGTGCGCCTGGCCGTGCCCGACGAGGCGGCCGCCAAGGCCCTGGCCGCCATCCGAGCGCAGTCGCCCGTGCCGCTCATCGCGGACATCCACTTCGACCACCGGCTGGCCCTGGCCGCCCTGGACGCGGGCATGGACGGCCTGCGCATCAACCCCGGCAACATCGGCGGCGAGGCCAAGGTGGACGCCGTGGTGGCCGCGGCCAAGGATCACGGCGCGTCCATCCGCATCGGGGTCAATTCCGGCTCGGTGGAAAAGGAGCTGCTGGCGCGTTTCGGCGGCCCCACGCCCGAGGTCATGGTCGAGAGCGCGCTCAAACATGTTGCCATGCTGGAGCGCCGCGACTTCGACCAGATCAAGATTTCGCTCAAGTCCTCATCGGTCCTGGGCACCGTGGCGGCCTACCGGCTCCTGGCCCGGAAGGTCGACTACCCCCTGCACATCGGGATCACCGAGGCCGGGACGCTCGTGCGCGGGGCCGTGAAGTCCTCGGTGGGCCTGGGCATCCTCCTCTGGGAGGGCCTGGGCGACACGCTGCGGGTGTCCCTGACCCACGACCCCGTGGCCGAGCCGGGCGTGGCCTGGGAGATTCTGCGTTCCCTGGGCCTGCGCGCCCGGGGCCCGGAGATCGTCTCCTGCCCCACTTGCGGCCGGACGGAGATCGACCTCATCGGCCTGGCCCAGGAGGTGGAGGACCGCCTGCGCGGGGTCACGGAGGTCTTCACCGTGGCGGTCATGGGCTGCCCGGTGAACGGTCCGGGCGAGGCCCGCGAGGCCGACATCGGCATCGCCGGGGGCAAGGACCTGGGCATCATCTTCCGCAAGGGCGAGGTGCTGCGCAAGGTGCGCGGCAACGATCGCCTCTTGCCCGAATTCATGCTGGAAATCGAAAAGTTCCTGAAGGAAAGGAGAGAAGAATCCCCATGCGACTGAGCCGCTACTATGTCCCGACCCTCAAGGAGGACCCGGCCGAGGCCGAGGTGGTCAGCCACAAGCTCCTCATGCGCGCGGGCATGATCCGCAAGCTGACCTCGGGCATCTACACCTATCTGCCCCTGGGCCTGCGCGCCCTGAACAAGGTGGCCGGCATCCTGCGCGAGGAGATGAACCGCGCCGGGGCCGTGGAGATCCTCATGCCCTCGGTGCAGCCCGGCGACCTCTGGAAGGAGACCGGGCGCTGGGACTTCTACGGCAAGGAGCTGCTGCGCATCAAGGACCGCCACGACCGGGACTACTGCCTGGGCCCGACCCACGAAGAGGTGGTCACGGACCTCGTGCGCGGCGAAATCAAGTCCTACAAGCAGCTGCCCATCAATCTCTACCAGATCCAGACCAAGTTCCGGGACGAGATTCGGCCCCGCTTCGGCCTCATGCGCGGCCGCGAGTTCGTCATGAAGGACGCCTATTCCTTCGACAAGGACGAGGCCGGGGCCGAGGCCAGCTACCGGGCCATGTTCGAAGCCTACACCAAGGCCTTCCAGCGCCTGGGCCTGAGGTTCCGCGCCGTGCAGGCCGACTCCGGGGCCATCGGCGGCGACTTCTCCCACGAGTTCATGGTCCTGGCCGCCACGGGCGAGGACACCATCGCGGTCTGCCGCGAGGCCAAGTGCGGCTTCGCCGCCAACCTGGAAAAGGCCAAGGTGAACAAGCCCGCCGGGGACTGCGCCTGCGCGGCCGCCTGCCCGGCCCTGGAGACCGTCCCGACCCCCGGCACGCACACGGTGGAGGAGGTCTGCGCCTTCCTCAAGATCGAGCCCAAGGCGCTCATCAAGACCCTGCTTTTCGACGCCGACGGCAAGGCCGTTGCCGCCCTGGTGCGCGGCGACCGCCAGCTCAACGAGGTCAAGTTCAAGAACCTCCTGAAGTGCAACGACCTCAAGCTGGCCGACGAGGCCCAGGTGCGGGCCTGGACCGGCGCGCCCGTTGGTTTCGCCGGACCCGTGGGGCTCAAGGTCGAGGGCCTCTACGCCGACCACGAGCTGTGCTGCGCCACGGACTGGGTGGCCGGGGCCAACGCCGCCGACGCCCACGTGAAGCACCTGAGCCTGGGCCGCGACGCGAAAGTGGCCGCCTTCGCGGACCTGCGCGTCATCGAGCCCACGGACTCCTGCCCCGAGTGCGGGGAGTCCATCGACTTCACCAAGGGCATCGAGGTCGGCCACGTCTTCAAGCTCGGACTCAAGTACTCCAAGGCCATGCAGGCCAGCTTCCTGGACGAGAACGGCAAGGAACAGCTCATGATCATGGGCTGCTACGGCATCGGCGTCTCGCGCATCGTGGCCTCGGCCATCGAGCAGAACAACGACGACAAGGGCCCCATCTTCCCGCCCTCCATCGCGCCCTTCGAGGTCTCGCTCCTCTCCCTGGGGGCCAAGGAGCCCGAGGTCCTGGCCAAGGCCGCCGAACTCTACGAGGAACTGCGCGGCATGGGCGTGGACGTGCTCTACGACGACCGCGACGAGCGGCCGGGCGTGAAGTTCAACGACGCGGACCTCATGGGCTTCCCCATGCAGCTCGTGCTCGGCGGCAAGGGCCTCAAGGCCGGGATCATCGAGGCCAAGGACCGCAGGACCGGCGAACGCAAGGAACTGCCCCTGGACGGCTTCGCCGCGGCTTTTGCGGCTTGGCGCAAGGATATCTGGGGGAGTTGGGGATTGTAGGGCGGGGGCTGCGCATCTCCGCTTCGCTCTGCGCTCCTGTCTCGTAGCGCTTGCTCGGCGGCTTTCGCCGCTGTTTCGCGCAACGATCCAGGGTCCCCCGCACCCCGCGCCAGGGTTCGGCCCTGGACCGGGCAGGGGGGGGGGGGGGGGGGGGGGGGGGGGGGGGGGGGGGGGGGGGGGGGGGGGGGGGGGGGGGGGGGGGGGGGGGGGGGGGGGGGGGGGGGGGGGGGGGGGGGGGGGGGGGGGGGGGGGGGGGGG
>NZ_JAMHGA010000035.1 GCF_023660105.1 Desulfovibrio aminophilus
CCCCCCCCCCCCCCCCCCCCCCCCCCCCCCCCCCCCCCCCCCCCCCCCCCCCCCCCCCCCCCCCCCCCCCCCCCCCCCCCCCCCCCCCCCCCCCCCCCCCCCCCCCCCCCCCCCCCCCCCCCCCACGGCTGGGCCGGAAGATTTTCCCGGCGCTATCGGGTCCAGGGCTCAGCCCTGGCGCGGGGGGGCCGGGGGGCGCGGAGCCCCCCCGGTTCGTTTCGCTATTTGCCCACGGCCTCGGCCCCGGCTTCCAGGGCCTTGGCGTTCTTGGGGATGAGGTCCTTGTAGCTGGCGGAGATGACGTTTTCCAGGCTCTTGATGACCGTGGCCAGGGTCACGATGCCGGTGGCCGCCACGTAGGCCCCCAGGGCGACCATGTTGGCCATGCGCGAGTTGCCGAGCTTGTCCGCGATCTCGTTGCAGGGCACGGCGTGGCAGTCGAGGCGCTTGGCGTCCATGAGCTGGGCGTCGATGAGCGAGGAGTTGACGATCACGGTTCCGCCGTCGAGGACGCGGGACTGGAACTTGTCCAGGGACGGCCGGTTCATGGCCACGAGGCTCTGGGGGCGGCGCACGATGGGCGAGCCGATGTCCTCGGAGGAGAGGATCACGGTGCAGTTGGCCGTGCCGCCGCGCATCTCCGCGCCGTAGACCGGGATGTAGGTCACGTTGAGCCCGGCGTTCATGCCCGCGTAGGCCAGGAGGTTGCCGATGAGCAGCACGCCCTGTCCGCCGAAGCCGGCGATGATCACGTCCAGGTGCTGGGGTTTCTTGGCGGCCATCAGCAGACGCCTCCTTCGTTGGAGAGGTCCTTGTAGATCCCCAGGGGGAAGTAGGGGATCATCTCGGTCTCGATGCGCTGGTTGGCCTTGACCGGATTCATCTTCCAGTTGGTGGGGCAGGCCGAGAGGAGCTCCACGAAGCCGAAGCCGAGGCCCTTGGTCTGGACCTCGAAGGCGGTCTTGAGGAACTTCTTGGCCTGGCGGATGTTCTTCACGTTGTTCAGGGCCGCGCGGGCGGAGAACACGGTGCCGCCGAGCCCGGCGATGATCTCGGCCATCTTGATGGGCATGCCTTCGCGTTCGCGGCAGCGCCCGCCGGGGCAGGTGGTGGTCTTCTGGCCGATGAGCGTGGTCGGGGCCATCTGGCCGCCGGTCATGCCGTAGACGGTGTTGTTCACGAAGACCACGGACACGCGCTCGCCCCGGTTGGCGCAGTGCATGATCTCGGCCAGGCCGATGGAGGCCAGGTCGCCGTCGCCCTGGTAGGTGAGCACGAAGTTGTCGGGCCGGGCGCGCTTGACGCCGGTGGCCACGGCCGGGGCGCGGCCGTGGGGGGCCTCGACGGAGTCCACCAGGAGGTAGTTGTAGAGGAACACCGAGCAGCCGATGGCGGTGACGCAGATGGTCTTCTCCACCAGCTCCATCTCGGTGAGCAGTTCGGCCACGAGGCGATGGGCCACGCCGTGGTGGCAGCCGGGGCAGTAGTGGGTGGCCCGCTCGGCCATGACCTTGGGCCGTTCGAAGGCCAGGACTTCCTGTTCCTTGGTGCTGGCGGCGCTCATTTCTTCCTCCGCAGGGCCTTGAGGATGGGTTCCTCGAAGTCTTCGGGCGAGGGCATGTCGCCGGGGTAGACGCCGAAGAAGCCGGAGTCCGCGTGCGCCCGGACGGCCAGCCGCACGTCGTCCACCATCTGGCCCAGGTTGTGCTCGATGGTCAGGAACTTCTTGCCCGCCTTGGCCAGCCTGGCCAGGGCCGCGTCCGGGAAGGGGAAGAGGGTGATCGGTCGGAACAGGCCGACCTTCTTGCCCTTGGCCCGCAGCTTGCGCACGGTGGTCTTGGCGATGCGGCCGATGGAGCCGTAGGCCACGACCACCAGCTCGGCGTCCTTGACCTGGAATTCCTCGGCCATGATCTCGTCGCGCATGGCTTCGTATTTTTCCTGGAGATGCCGGTTCTGCCCGGCCAGGGCGCCGTCGTCCAGGAACAGGGACTTGATGATGCGCGGCTTGCGGGTTCCCTTGCCCTCCAGGCGCCAGGACCTGCCCTCGGCCTTGGAGACCTTCACGGCCGGGCGCATGGCCACGGGCTCTTTCATCTGGCCGATGATGGCGTCGCCCAGGACGAGCACGGGGTTGCGGTACTTGAAGGCCAGGTCGAAGGCCAGCATGGTCAGGTCGAAGGCCTCCTGGACCGTGCCGGGGGCCAGGACCAGGGTGCGGTAGTCGCCGTGGCCGCCGCCGCGCGTGGACTGGTAGTAGTCGCCCTGGCTGGGACCGATGTCGCCCAGGCCCGGGCCGCCCCGGTTCATGTTCACGATGACCGCCGGGATCTCGCTGCCCGCCATGTAGGAGATGGCCTCCTGCTTGAGGGACACGCCCGGGCTGGACGAGGAGGTCATGGCCCGGATGCCGCAGGCGCCGGCGCCGAGGAGCATGTTGGCCGCGGCCACCTCGCTCTCGGCCTGGACGAACTCGCCGCCCGCGTCCACCATGGCCTTGGACATGAACTCCGGGATGTCGTTCTGGGGGGTGATGGGGTAGCCGAAGAAGCAGCGGCACCCGGCGGCCAGCGCGCCGTGGGCCACGGCCTCGTTGCCCTTGAGGAACTTGCGCTCGTTCTTGGTCATCACGCGCCTCCCTTCTTGGCCGGTTTCCTGCTCCGCCAGACGGTGATCGCCAGGTCCGGGCAGATGGTGGCGCAGGACGCGCAGCCCGTGCACTTGGCGCGGTCGGCCTCCGGCGCCTCGGCCACCTTGTATCCCTGCTGGTTGAACCGTGACGACTGCACGATGATTTCCACGGGGCAGACCGTGGTGCACAACAGACAGCCCTTGCACAGGGCCTCGTCGACCTCTATCCGCGACATGCAGACCTCCTGGGCGGGGACGCCGGAAAAGGGCCTGGGATCAGGCTTCGTCCGGGCTTCCCCGCGATTGTCAGCGTATGAGCATGGCGTCGCCGTAGGAGAAGAAGCGGAAGCCGGAGGACAGGGCGTTGTGGTAGGCTTCCAGGATTCTTTCCCGGCCTGCTAGGGCCGAAACCATAATCAGGAGCGATGATTCTGGCAAATGGAAATTGGTCAGGAGCATGTCCAGGACATGGAACGCGCGGCCGGGGTAGAGGAAGAGGCTGGTCGGCCCGGTGTAGGCCCCCACGCGGCCCAGGGCGGCGTGCATGCCCTCCAGGGCCCGGGCGCTGGTGGTGCCCACGGCCACCACGGGGCGGCCCTCGGCCTTGGCCCGGCCCACGGCCTCGGCCGTGGCGGACGGCACCTCGACCCATTCCTCGTGCATGGCGTGTTCGCGGATGTCCCGGCAGCGCACCGGCGAGAAGGTGCCGTAGCCCACGTAGAGCGTGACCTCGGCCCAGGACAGGCCGCGTTCCGCGAGCGTCCGGCGCAGCTCCGGGGTGAAGTGCAGGCCCGCCGTGGGCGCGGCCACGGATCCGGCCTTGTCCGGGGCGGCGTAGGTGGTCTGGTAGCGGGCCTGGTCCTCGGCGGTGTCGGGCCGGTGGATGTAGGGCGGCAGGGGCATGTGCCCCAGGCGCTGAAACAGGGCGGCCAGGTCGCCGCGCCAGGCCAGGCGCACGCGGGAGCGGCCGAACTCGCCGCGCGCGAGCACCTCCAGGGACAGGTCCGGGTCGAAGTCCGCGCGTTCCCCGGGCCGGGGGCCCTTGGTGGCCTTGAGCAGGCACTCGGCCTCGGCGGTCAGGGTTCCGTGCGGCCCGGGCTCGGGCCTGAGCAGGGGCAGGGGCGTGAGGAGCAGGAACTCCACCCGGCCGCCGCTGGGCTTGTGGCCGTAGAGCCGCGCGGGCAGCACCCGGGAATTGTTGGCCACCAGGAGCGCGCCCTCGGGCAACAGGTCCGGCAGCTCGGCGAAGGCGCGCGCCTCGTCGCGGCCCGCGGCCCGGTCCAGGAGCAGGAGCTTCGAGCCGCCGCGCCGGGCCGGGGGCTCCTGGGCGATGCGGTCCTGGGGCAGGTCGTAGCGGTAGGAATGCAGGTCGAAATCGGCCGGGATGTGCGTCATGCTGGGGTTCCGGGCTGTTGCATGGTCAGGCAGTGGAGCGTGCCCCGGCCGAAGACGAGGTCCAGGGCGTGGATGCCGATGACCGGCCGGTCGAAGAGTTCGGCCAGGATGCCCAGGGCCACGCGGTCGTTGGGATCGTTGAAGGTCGGCGCGAGCACGCAGGCGTTGGCGATGTAGAAATTGGCGTAGCTGGCGGGTAGGCGGATTCCCCGGAAGACCACGGGCTCGGGCATGGGCAGGGGCACGATCTCGGGCCGGGAGCCGTCCTCCAGGCGCACGTCCTGGAGCCGTTCGCGGTTCTCGGCCAGGGCCGCGTGGTTCACGTCCGAGGGGTCGTCCTCCTGGGCCAGGACCAGGGTGGTCCGGTTCACGAAGCGGCAGAGGTCGTCCACGTGGCCGTGGGTGTCGTCGCCCGCGACGCCTTTGCCCAGCCAGACCACGTTGGAGACGTTGAAGGTCTCGCGGAAGACCTCCTCGTAGTCCCTGGCCGTGAAGCCGGGGTTGCGCACCTGGACCCTGCGGTCCAACAGGCATTCCTCTGTGGTCAGCAGGGTTCCCGCGCCGTTTACGTCGATGGCCCCGCCTTCGAGCACCACGGGGCGGCCGTTCCTTTTCACGTGAAACAGGGGCAGGCCCAAGGTCCGGGCCGCCACGTCCGGCGCCAGGGCGTCCTTCGTGTGCGTCGGGTACTTGGCCCAGGCGTTGAAGCGCACGCGGGCCACGGCCGTGTTTCCGGTCTGGTCGCGCACGAAGAGCGGCCCGGAGTCGCGGACCCAGGAGCGGTCCACCGGGCAATCCACGAACCGTATCCGGTCCAGGTCCGCCCCGCAGTCGCGCAGCCTTCTCGCGGCCTCCTCGCGCACGGGCGGGGAGTGGACCAGGATGCGCACCTCCTCGCCCCGGGAGATGCGCCGGGCCATGTCCGCGAAGGCGAAGCGCGCGCCCTGGAGACGGCCGGGCCAATCCAGGGTGCTGGAGGGCCAGGCCAGCCAGGTCGCCTCGTGCGGCTCCCACTCGGCGGGCAGCCTGTAGCCCAGGGCCGCCGGGGATTCCGGGCGGGTCATTTGCCGTAGCGCTCCAGCAGGGGATAGTAGGCGTCGATGCGCCGGTCGCGCAGGAAGGGCCACATGCGGCGCGTCTCGTCCACCCGGCCGGTGTCCACCTCGGCCAGGAGGATCTCCTCCTTCTCGTCCGAGGCCCGGGCCAGAACCTCGCCGCGCGGGTCGGCCACGAAGGAATTGCCGAAGAAATGCACCGCCACGCCCGGCCCGTCGGGCTCCTCCAGGCCGATGCGGTTGGCCGCGGCCACGAACAGGCCGTTGGCCACGGCGTGCCCGCGCTGCACGGTCATCCAGGAATCCACCTGGCGCTGGCCCTCCTTTTCGGACTCGCCGTGCAGCCTGCCGATGGCCGTGGGGTAGAGGATCAGCTCCGCGCCCTGCAGGGCGGCCAGACGCGCGGCCTCCGGGAACCACTGGTCCCAGCAGATGAGCACCGCGATGCGGCCCACCGGGGTGTCGAAGGCCTGGAACCCCTGGTCCCCGGGCGTGAAATAGAACTTCTCGTGGAATCCCGGGTCCTCGGGGATGTGCATCTTGCGGTACATGCCCAACGTGCCGCCGTCCGGGCCCAGGACCACGGCCGTGTTGTGGTACATGCCCGGCCCCCGGCGCTCGAAGATCGGGACCACGAGGCAGACCTTGGCCTCGCGGGCCGTAGCGCTCATGATCTCCAGGGACGGGCCCGGAATGGTCTCGGCCAGGTCGAAATACTCGCTGTCCTCGCGCTTGCAGAAATAGGGCGAGGCGAACAGCTCGGGCAGGCAGACCAGATTCGCGCCGCGCTTGGCGGCCTTGAGCACCAGGTCGCGGGCCTTCTCGCGGTTGGCCTCGGGCTCGGGCTGCATGGCGCACTGGATCAGGGCCAGGGTGAATTCCTTGGACATGGCGACTCCTTGCTGCCCCCATCCTATAGTTTCCCCTTTCCTCCCGGTCAACGCCCCCTTCGGGGGTTTATAGAAAGGCGGGGGAGAGTGGGCGCTGAAGAGGGCGGGGCATTGGGGAGGGTGCTCATCTTGTCTCATGTCGCCCCTCTTTCGCCTTTCTGGAAACCGGCGAAGCCGGCCCCCTTCGGGGGGGGGTATAGAAAGGCGAGGGAACGACGCCTTTCTTCCGCCTTTCTGGAAACCGGCGGAGCCGGCGAAGCCGGGGGGGGTGGACAGGGGAGAGGGGGGAGGGTAGAAGGGGCACGGTTTTCGGAGGCTTTCTTGACGCGACGTTCGGACGATTCCCCCCGCTACGGCCTGTGGGCCGCCCTGCTCATCCTGGCCGGAACCCTGGGCCGGATTTGGTTCGTGGCCTCGGGCCAGCTGAACCTGGTGCAGGACGAGGCCCAGTACTGGGACTGGACCCGCCATCTTCAGCTCACCTATTATTCCAAGGGCCCGCTCATCGCCTGGATCATCAGCGCCGGGACCGCGCTGTTCGGGAACACGGAGCTGGGCGTGCGCTTCGGCTCCATCGCGGGCGCGGCCCTGGCCCAGGGCGTGCTCTACCTGGGCGCGGCGCGGCTCTGGAAGCGGCCGGACGTAGGCTTCTGGGCCGTGGTGCTCATGAACACCATGCCGCTGTTCCTGGCGCTCGGCGTGCTCATGACCACGGACAACCCCTTCGTGCTCTGCTGGGCCGTGGGCCTGTTCTGCCTCTGGTCGGCGGGCGAGGGCCGGGGCGGAGCGTGGCCCTTCGCCGCCCTGGCGCTGACCCTGGGCGTGGGCATCCTGGCCAAGTACACCATGCTCGGATTCCTGGGGCTGGCCGTGATCTACGGCCTGGTCCTGGAGTGGAAGGGCTGGCGGCCGGAGCGCTTCTGGCGTCGGCTCATCCCGGCCCTGGCGGCGGCGCTGGTCCTGGGCTTCCTGCCCACGTTCATCTGGAACGTGCGGCACGACTTCGTGGGCTACAAGCACGTGCTCTACCTCATCGGGGTGGAGGGCAAGGAGTCCGGCCAACTGCTGCGGCTCGGCCGCTTCCCGGAATATTTCGGCTCCCAGGTGGGCCTGGCCACGCCCTGGTGGCTCTGGTTCATGCTGGCGGCGTCCTGGACGGCGGCGAAAAGGCTTTTGAACGCGCCGCGCGGATTGGCCGGGGGCGAGGCCGCTGCCACGCGGCGGGACGGCCTGCTGCTGGTCTTCTTCCTGCCGGTGTGGGGCTTTTTCCTGCTCTGGAGTTTCCACGCCAAGGTGCTGCCCAACTGGACCACGGTGAGCTACGTGGCCGGGGCCCTGCTGGCCGCCCGGCGCTTCGCGGCCCTGGTCCGCGCCCCGGCGCGCCGCGCGGCGCGGAACGCGCTCCTGGCCTGCTCGGCGCTCATCTTCATGGTCCTGCACCTCTCGCCGGTGCTGCCCATCCCGGACAGCGTGAACATGACGAATCGGCTCAAGGGCTGGGACAGCGTGGGCCAGAAGGTGGACGAGCTGCGGCGCGGCCTGCCGGACCCGGACAAGGTTTTCATCTTCAGCGACGCCTACGACGTGACCGCTGCCCTGGCCTTCTACGTGCCGGGCCGACCGCGCACGTACTGCGCCTGGATCGACGGCCGCCGCATGAACCAGTATGACCTTTGGCCCGGGCCGCAAGCCTACAAGGGCGGGGACGCGATCCTGGTGGTCAAGGAGACCTCCTACGGGATACCCGAGAAGGTCGTCCCCCTTTTCGAGTCGGTTTCGGATCCGATCCACTTCCAGTCCGAGTTCCGGGGCAAGCCCGCCCGGCGTTTCACCTTGTATGTCTGCAAAGGCTACAAAGGGGATTGGTACACGCAGCAGACCGGCTTTTTTTAACCTGGAATTTCAACAAATTGCCCCCAACTTCCCACCATCATTGGATCAATTTTTCTTTACCCGAAATCGAAATTCTGTGAAGAAATGGGAACTTTTTTGTGCATGGAGTACGGCCCTTTGCCTGCCCCGGCCGGGTTGAGCCCGGATGCATTTCTTTGACAATCGTTGACTACCGATGACAATTCTTGTAAAGCGTCTAGCAACGTGAGACTCTGGGTACATGTCTGACACACCAGTGACACCGCGACTGCTGACGGTGAAAGAGGTGGCCGAGGCGCTCAGGGTTCATGCGCGCACCGCCTACCGGCTTGTGACGGACGGCTCGATCCGGGCCGTGAAGATCGGGAGCCAGTGGCGGGTTTCGGAGGCGGCCCTCCTGGAATTCATCGAGAAGGGCACCCCGGTGGAGCGGCCCGCCAAGGCGGAGCCGGTCCAGAAACAGTACAAGCTGCCTTTGTAGCGGCCCGCGCCGCTCGGGAGAACGGAATGCCCAGGAATGTGAGCCCGGATATGACCGGCGGGTGGATCGGAACGGTGACGCTGCCCAACGACATGGGCGACGACGTCACGTTCACCGGCCGGCTCGTGGCCGAGGACATGCATTTCAACAACAGCAACGGGATGCTCACGGTGGAGAAGGTCTATGAGCGCCAGGAGGGCGGCACGGCCTACGGCGTGATCTCGGCCATCGGGCACACCCGCGACCGCAGGGCCTATCTCCTGGAGGAGAAGGGCGAGACCTGCCTGGTGAACAACGGGCATTTCAGCCTGGAGATCCCCACGGACGAGCTTTTGGTTCTTCTTTCCCTGGCCATTGAGGCCGAGCGGGACGCCAGCGCGGATTCCGAGTGCGACCACATGATCCGCAAACTCGCCGCCAACGACTGAGGCTGCCTCCTCAGGTCCCATAGGAAAGGGGCGCTCCCAAGCGGAGCGCCCCTTTCTTTTCGTCTCGCGGGCGTTGTCAGCAGACGGCCTTGCGGACCTCGGGGTCGAGGATCTGGCCCGTGGATTCGAGCACGGAGCGCCAGTAGTCGGATTTGACGTTGAGCTTCTTGCGCTTGCGGGTGACGAGGTGCAGGGGCAGGTGCACGTAGCGCGAGAGCAGGCGGCTGACGACCATGCCGGTCTTTCCGGCCATGGCCGCGTGGACCGCGTTCTGGCCCAGGAAGCCGCAGTAGACCCGGTCGTTGGCGTTGGCCGGGACCGAGCGGATGATGTAGCTCGGGTCGATGAACTTCAGGGTCACGTCCATCTCTTGTTTCTTGAAGTATTCCTTGATCTTGTTGATGAGCAGGGTGGAGACGTCGCAGAGCACGGGGTTGCCCGAGGCGTCCTTTTCGCCGCTGATCTCGCAGTGGTCCTGGCCCGCGCCCTCGGCCACCACGATGACCGCGTGGTGGCGGGAGCGCAGCCGCGCCTCCAGGGAGGGGAGCAGGCCGTGCTCGCCGTCGAAGTGGAAGGGCGACTCGGGCACGAGCACGAAGTTCACTTCCTTGAGGGCCAGGGTGGCCTGGGCGGCGATGAAGCCGGATTCGCGGCCCATGAGCTTGACCAGGCCGACGCCGTTGTTCACGCCCACGGCCTCGGTGTGGGCCGACTGGATGGCCTCGGTGGCCTTTTCCACGGCGGTGTCGAAGCCGAAGGACTGGGACACGAAGTTGATGTCGTTGTCGATGGTCTTCGGCACGCCGATGACCGAGATGCGCAGGTTGCGCTTGCTGATCTCGTCCACGACCTTGGAGGCCGCGCGCATGGTGCCGTCGCCGCCGATCATGAACAGGGCGCTGATGTTCATGCGCTCCAGGGCGTCCACGATGTCCTCGGGGGGCTGGTGGCCGCGCGAGGAGCCCAGGATGGTGCCGCCGAACTGGTGGATTTCCGAGACGGTCTTGGGGGTCAGCTCGATCACGTTGTGGCCGAAGCTGGGGATGAATCCCTGGAGGCCGAAGCGGATGCCCAGGACCGAGGCCACCTGGTAGTTGTGGTGGCAGGTCATGACGATGGCGCGGATCACGTCGTTGATGCCCGGGCAGAGGCCGCCGCAGGTGACGATGGCGCACTTGGTCTTGGAGGAGTCGAAGTAGAGGTGTTCGCGGGGCCCGGCCTTCTCCACGTCCAGGGTGAGGGTCTCGTCCGGGCCCAGCTCGTCCAGTTCCTCCTCGGTGAGGATGAAGGGCTGGAGCTGCTCGTCGCTGGCGAAGCGGCAGTGGCGCAGGGGAGTGGGGATCTTGGCCTTGCCCAGGCTGGGGATGGCGACATCCACGACGGGCTTGGCCGTGTTTTTCTTGGGAGCCATGCGGTGTCCTCCGTTCAGTCCGGCGCGCCGGATTTCCTTCCTTTGTACGTCAAGGACGGAGAGGGCGCAAACCATTCGGCGCGGCCGGCCGGATCGCGGCCTCGGCGTCAGCGCGCCTTGAGGAAGGCCTCGACCCGCTCGCGCACGTTCCTTTCCAGGTTCCGGTAGAACAGGGCGTAGTCGTAGCCGTGGTAGAACCCCGGAAAGGGCGTGGGCGTCAGCTCCGGGTCGGCCGGGTCCACGATCAGCGCGCCGTGGACGGTCTGGGCCCCGGTGAAGCGGGGGACCTCCTTCAGGCCGTCGGCCGTGGGGAAGGCCGCGCCGAGGTTGGCCTCGCGCGGGACGTGGCGCGTGTCCAGGTTCATGCTCAGGGGATTCACGCCCACGGCGCCGGGGCGCACGATGCTCATGCCGGGGGCGGCGGACTGGGAGTTGTAGCTCACGATGCAGCCGGTGCGGTCCGGGGCGTCGCACATGGCGAGTTGCGGGAAGCGAGTCAGGTCGTCGCGGGTCACGGACCAGCCGATGAGATAGGCGGCCACGAGCTTCTTGCGCGGGGCGGGATCGCGGAAGCGCTTTTCGAGCAGCTCAAGCAGCAGGTTGGAGCCCTGGCTGTGCCCGGCGAGGATGAACGGGCGGCCGCCGTTGTCCTGGCGCAGGTAGTGGTCGAAGGCCCGCTCCACGTCGGAATAAGCCGCGGCCAGGGCCTGTTCGCGGTCCGGGGCGGGCGCTTCCAGGACCTTGATGTGGGCGTCGCGGTAGCGCGGGGCGAAGACGTTGCAGGAGGCGGCGAAGACAGAGGCCTGCCCGGCCAGGCTGCGGCGCACGAGGGGGTTGGCCCGCGAGGACTCGATGCTCTCGTTCCAGGTGTCGGGCGAGAAGCAGGTGGTCGGCGGGACGAAGAACACGTCCACGGGCTTGCCGCGCTCGGCGGGCGCGGGCAGGGCGGCCCAGTTCTCGGGCCGGTCGTAGTCCGGGGCCTTGGGCGTGGAGGCCGGGTTGAAGGCGTTTCGGGCGTCGAAGAGGGCGTCGATGTCGCCGGACAGGTCCGTGCGCCGGAGGTCGATCTCGCTGACCACGGACTTGGCGCGGGCCAGGGATCCCAGGTCGAGGGTCGCGATGGTCGGATTGTCCAGGGTGCGGAAGGCGATGCGGCGGTTGGCGAGGTCGGTGACGATGGTCCAGCGGGTGCAGCCGTCGGGGAAGATGGGCGGCACGGAGAGGACCTGAATGGCGGCGAAGCCCGAGCGGACGGCCTGCTCCGCGCTGTCCTGGTCCGGGAGATGCTTCCAGTGGAAGGCCCCCCGGACGAAGCGGTCCAGGGATTCGCCGGAGCCCGGGATGGGGCGGTCGCCGCCGAAGCCGTCGTAGCGGGACAGGCGCTTGAGCGAGGCGGCGTACACGTCGTTGGTCAGGACCGGCACGCGCGGGGCGCGGGTGATCGTCACGTCGCCGTCCAGGAACTCGACCACGGCCGAGTCGCCGCCGGCGTCGTGCAGGAAGAGGTGCAGGCGGATTTCCAGGTCCCGGGACGGATTGGGCCCGACGCGGTAGCGGCCGGAGCGCAGGTCGGCCAGGGCCGCCTCCACGCTGTCCTGGGTGTCCAGGAGGTATTGGAGCAGGGAGGCGACGTCCAGTACGGGCGCGGAACCGGCCGGTGGAAAGCGCGAGGATTCCAGGAAATAGGTGCCGACCTTGAGCCCCGCGTCATTGAGCCCGTCCACCCCGGCGGCGAAGGCCTGGGCCCCGGCGGAGCCGGGCAGGACGACGTTGAAGGTCACGTTGGCGCGGGAGGAGGTCCAGGCCAGGGGAACGCCATCGGGGGCGTGGAGGGCCTTCCTGGCGATGCCGGGCGGGCTGAAGCGCGCGAAGCCCTCGTTGATCGTGAAGTCGAAGGTTCGGGCCGAGACGAGGGCGGCCCCGCCCTTGTGGATGAAGATCTCCGAACAGGCCAGGGCCGCGCCGTCCGAGAGGACGAACAGGCAGAGCAGGCAGACGATCAGCGACTGAAGCCGCTTCATGTGCGCTCCCGGGCTGGGGGAAGCCCCGCGCGGGTTCCCCTGTTGGCGAGCGGCCCGGGCGGAGCCACGCGGGAGGGAGGCCCGGGCGGTCAGGCGGGCGCTCGGCGGCGTCCGTCGCGATCGCGGCTCAGCCGCGCCAGGCGTTGATCTCCGTGACCGGCAGGGACTCGATGGAACGGGCCAGGTCCTCGGCGCTGGCGGTGGCCGCGCCCACCTGGGCGACCACGTGCCCGGCGGCGTGGTTGGCCAGGGTGCAGGCGGTGAGCAGGTCCGCGCCCGAGGCCAGGGCCAGGGCCAGGGTGGCGATGACCGTGTCGCCCGCGCCGGTGACGTCGAAGACCTTCTGGGCCACGGTGGGGATGTGGCGCACGGTGGCCGGGGACTCGAAGAGGGCCATGCCGTCCGCGCCCAGGGTCACGAGCAGGTGCCTGCAGCGCAGGCGCTTGAACAGGGCCTCTCCGGCGGCCAGCACGCTCTCGCGGCCGCTCACGGCCAGGCCCGCGCCCTCGCCCGCCTCCTTGGTGTTCGGGGTGAGCAGGTCCACGCCCTTGTACAGGTCGTAGTTCACGGGCTTGGGGTCCACGAGGATGAGCGGCCGGTCGGGCAGGGGGGTGACGAGGTCCATGAGCCGGGACATGAATTCCCGGCAGATGATGCCCTTGCCGTAGTCCGAGAGCACGATCACGGGCGCCTGGGACAGCACGTCGCGCAGGGAGGAGAACAGCTCGTCCAGGAGGTGCTGGGGCAGGGGGTCGGGCTGCTCGGAGTCCACGCGGACCACCTGCTGGTTGTGGGCGATGATGCGGGTCTTGCGGGTGGTGGGCCGGGCCGGGTCCTTGAGGATGCGGGACTCGATGCCCGCCTCGCCGGTCATGCGCACGAGGGCCGCGCCGTCGGGGTCGTCGCCGGTGCAGCCGAAGAGCACGGGGCTGCCGCCCAGGGCGGCGATGTTCTGGGCCACGTTGCCCGCGCCGCCCAGGACGCGCTTTTCGCCGGTGACGCGGACCACGGGCACGGGGGCCTCGGGGGAGATGCGGTCCACGGTGCCCATCATGTAGTGGTCGAGCATGAGGTCGCCGATGATGCAGACCTTGCGGCCCTTGAGCGCGGCCGCGGCCTTCAATTGCGCTTGCTTGGAGAGCATCCGTTATGCCTTGTTTTTCAAGGTTGTTTTTATTGTGGTCAGTCCAGCTCGGGATCCTGGACGCCGAGCAGGCGCGCCAGCTCGGCCAGCCGCTCCCGGCTGGAGAAGGCGATGGTCAGCTTGCCGAAGTCCGGGGTGCCCTGGAGGCGGACCTTGGCGTCCAGCTCTCCGGCCAGCCGCTTCTGCAGCCCGCTGAGCACCGGGTCCTTGGCGCGGGCGCGGCGGGGCCTGGGCGCGGCCTCCTCCTCGATCTCGGCCTCGGGTTCGGGCTCGGGCTCGGCCAGGGACAGGGAGCCGGTGGCCTTCCAGAGCCCGGCCTCCTCCTCGGCCTGGCGCACGGTGAGGTTGCCCTTGAGGATGCGGCGGTGCAGGCCGGAGGCGGCCTCGGGGTCGGAGATGGCCAGCAGGGCCCGGGCGTGGCCCGCGCTGATGCGGCCCTCGCGCACGTCCTTCTGGATTTCCGGGGAGAGGTTGAGCAGACGCAGGGAGTTGGCCAGGGCCGGGCGGCTCTTGCCGATCTGGCGGGCCAGCTCCTCCTGGCTCAGGCCGAACTGGTCCAGGAGCTGCTTGTAGCCCTCGGCCTCTTCCAGGGCGTTCAGGTCCTCGCGCTGGAGGTTTTCGATGAGCGCGATGGCCAGGCTCTCGCGGTCGTCCATCTCGCGCACCAGGGCGGGAATTTCGGCCAAGCCGGCCATCTTGGAGGCGCGCAGGCGACGTTCGCCGGCCACGAGTTCGAAGGCGCCGGGCTCGGCCAGGGGGCGCACGAGCACGGGCTGGAGCACGCCCTGGGCCTTGATGCTGGCGGCCAGGTCGTCCAGGGCGCGGGGGTCGAATTCCTTGCGCGGCTGGTGCGGGTTGGCCGTGATGGCGGCCAGGGCGATGTTCTTGACCTCGCCGGGAGCGGCGGCCTCGTCTTCGGGCTTGAGTCCGCCGAGCAGGGCGTCGAGGCCCCGTCCCAGGCCCCTGGTGGATGCGGCCATGTCTATTCTCCTTGTGCTTGCGGTCCGGGCTCTTGCCGGGAGGAGGGACCGCGCCTATAGTGCCGGGGACGCGGAGCTGCGGGCTCCGAGCGCCGATTTTTCCTGGAGGACCTATGGTTTTCGATCCGATTACCGAATTGTATGACAAGTCCGGCGAACTGCTCGGGGTGCAGCTTTCGGCCGAGGCTTGGCTCAAGGTGCGCGAGAGCGTGCTGGCCGCGCTGGGCCCCCGGCCAGAGGAAGAGCGGCCCGAGCCGCTGGCCGACTGGGAGCTGCTCAAGCAGTACTGGGACTTCCCCTATCCCGTGGACATGGACGTGGCCTGTTCGGAATGCGGGGCCGGCACCGAGGACTGGTCCAAGGACGAGCCGCGCAAGTTCCGGCTCACCGGGGCCAGCCTGGGCGGCCTGGTGGCCTTTCGCTGCCAGGGCTGCCGGTCCAAGGTGGTGAAGAAGCATTTCAAGAGTCATATCAAGACCGAAGTGACGCCGTTCCAGGACAAGGTTCCCGCCAAGGAAGCCCGCTACAAGTAGCCTACTGCACGCTCACGGCCGCGTCGTGTTCACCGGCGCGGGCCGTGCGGCTGCGTTCCACTTCCTGGGCCAGGGCCAGATAGGCCTCCGCGCCCGTGGACTTGATGTCATAGGTGATGACCGGCTTGCCGAAGCTGGGCGCCTCGGAGAGGCGGACGTTGCGCGGCACGATGGTCTCGAAGAGGTGCTGGGGGAAGGCCTTGCGCACCTCGTTGCGCACCTGCCAGGAGAGGCGGTTGCGCGAGTCGTACATGGTCAGGACCACGCCCAGGATGTCCAGTTCGGGGTTGAGGCGCTTGCGCACGAGTTCGTAAGTCATGAGCAGCTGGGCGATGCCCTCCAGGGCATAGTATTCACACTGGAGCGGCACGAGGAGCTCCTTGGCCGCGCAGAGGGCGTTCACCGTGAGCAGGCCCAGGGAGGGCGGGCAGTCGATGAGGATGAAGTCGTAGTCCTGGTCCAGGGACTGGACGAGGTCGCGGACGTAGTATTCGCGACCGAACTTGTCGGCCAGCTCGATCTCCGCGCCCACGAGGTCCTGGGTGCCGGGAAGCAGGCTCAGGTAGGGGATGCCCGTGTCATATATGGCTTTGCGGGCGTTTTCGGGCTGGAAGAGCACGGTGTAGACGTTCTCGCGGCGGTCGCCGGGATAGAAGCCCAGGCCGCTGGAGGCGTTGCCCTGGGGGTCGCAGTCCACCAGGAGCACTTTTTTTTCCATGACCGCCAGGGATGCCGCCAGGTTCACGGCCGTGGTGGTCTTGCCCACGCCGCCTTTCTGATTGGCGATGACGATTCTTCTGGCCACGTTGGACCTCGCTTTTTCAAGTATTTCCAAAAAGTTACCGTGACGCTGGGACGGCTTGCCGGGTGTGTTTCACGTGAAACGATCGAGGCGGGGAAGAGGGCGTGTTTCACGTGAAACGACATTCCGCCTCGCGTTGTTCTCACGGGAATTAGACTTTTTGCAGCTGAAACGCAAGCGCGAAGAGACTGGAAATCGGGCTTGGATGTGAGTTTCTGGTCACGTTTGGGTCGGAAAAAAGCCCCTCGGCCGGATGGCGGAGGGGCTTGGAAGTCGAATGGGGTTGTCTACATTTTGTAATACTCGCGATACCAGGCCACGAAGCGGGCGATGCCGCTCTCGATGCTCGTGGCGGGCTTGAAGCCCACGTCGCGGACCAGGTCGTCCACGTCCGCCTCGGTGGCCGGGACGTCGCCCGCCTGCATGGGCAGGAGGTTCCACTGGGCCTTCTTGCCCAGCTCCTTTTCCAGCACCTCGATGTAGCGCGAGAGCTCCTCGCTGTGGTTGTTGCCGATGTTGTAGATGCGGTAGGGCGCGGAGCTGGTGGCCGGGTCCGGGTTCATGGGATCCCATTCCGGGTTGGGCGCGGCCGTGTTCATGGTCACGCGCACCACGCCCTCGATGATGTCGTCGATGTAGGTGAAGTCGCGGCGCATCTTGCCGTGGTTGAAGACATTGATGGGTTCGCCCGCCAGGATGGCCTTGGTGAACAGGAACAACGCCATGTCCGGCCGGCCCCAGGGCCCGTACACGGTGAAGAAGCGCAGGCCCGTGCAGGGCAGCTGGAACAGGTGGGCGTAGGAGTGGGCCATCATCTCGTTGGACTTCTTGGAGGCCGCGTAGAGGCTGATGGGATGGTCCACGCCCCGGTGCGGGGACAGGGGCATGTGCGTGTTCAGGCCGTACACCGAGCTGCTGGAGGCGAAGACGAGATGCTCCACCTTGTTGTGGCGGCAGCCCTCCAGGATGTTCAGGAAGCCCACGATGTTCGAGTCGATGTAGGCGCGCGGGTGCTGGAGGCTGTAGCGCACCCCGGCCTGGGCCGCCAGGTTGACCACGTGGGTGAAGCGGTGGGCCTGGAACAGTCCGGCCACGCCCGCGGCGTCGGCCAGGTCCAGCCGGGCGAAGATGAAGCCCGGCATGCGCTTGAGGATGTCCAGGCGGGCGTGCTTGATGGCCGGATCGTAGTAGTCGTTGATGCAGTCCAGGCCGACCACTTCGTGGCCCATCTCAAGGAAGCGGCGGCTCAGATGGAAGCCGATGAAGCCTGCCGCTCCGGTGACGAGAATCTTCATTCCTTCTCCTCTTTCTTTGTGTCGGCGCCCGCGGATGCGGGGGCGCCCAACAGTCTCAGCAGGTCCACGGGCACGGGAATGAGCGTGGACGCCTTGCTCTCGGCCGCGATCTCCCGCATGGTCTGGAGATAGCGCAGCTGAATGGCTTCGGGATGCCGTCCGATGATGGCGGCCGCCTCGGACAGGCGGTTGGCGGACTGGAACTCGCCCTCGGCGTTGATGACCTTGGCCCGCCGCTCGCGTTCGGCCTCGGCCTGCTTGGCCATTGCCCGCTGCATTTCCTGGGGCAGGTCGATGTACTTGACCTCGACCGTGGTCACCTTCACCCCCCAGGGGTCGGTGTGCTGGTCCAGGATCGCCTGAAGCTGGGTGTTCACCTTGTCGCGGTGCGACAGGAGCTCGTCCAGCTCGACGCCGCCACATACACTGCGAAGGGTGGTCTGCGCAAGCTGCGATGTGGCCTGAATGTAGTCCTCCACCTCCACGATGGCCTTCACCGGGTCCACGATGCGGAAGTAGACCACCGCGTTGACCTTCACGCTCACGTTGTCCTTGGTGATCACGTCCTGGTTCGGCACGTCCATGGTCACCACCCGCAGCGAAACCCGCACCATGCGGTCGATCCAGGGGATGAGCAGGATGATGCCCGGGCCCTTGGCGCGGATCACGCGGCCGAGGCGGAAGATCACGCCGCGCTCATACTCGTTGAGCACGCGCAGCGAGGAGAAGACGAGCACCAACGCGATGGCCAGCAGGGGCAGAAACGTATACATGGCGTCCTCCAAATGTTGGTCAGGAAGAGGCGGGGCCGGGGTCGCCGGGCCGCACGAGCAGGGTCAGGCCGTCGATGCCGATGATCATCACCCGGTCCCCGGGCCGCAGCGGATCGTCCGAGCGAGCGGACCAGATCTCGCCGCGCGTGCGCACTTGGCCGCGCCCGCCGCTCCAGTCCAGGACCTCGGCCTCCAGACCGAGCATGGCCTGGCCGCCCAGGGCCTTGCGTGAGCGCTGGGCGCGCACCACGAGACCCACGGCCAGGGCCAGGAAAGCCGAGACGCCGCTCACGGTGACGATCACTGTGGCCAGGGGCAGGCCCGGCAGCCCGGACGACGGGTCGAAGAGGATGATCGAACCGAGGAAGAGGGCGATCACGGCGGCCACGCCGAGCAGGCCGTAGCTCGTGATCTTCACCTCCAGCCAGAACAGGGCCAGGCCCAGGAGAATGAGGCCCGCGCCCGCAGCGCTCGTGGGCAGGACGCTCATGGCGTAGAGCGCCAGGAGCAGGCAGAGCCCGCCGAGCACGCCGGGCAGCACGGCCCCGGGCGTGGTCAGTTCGAAGAACAGCCCGGCCAGGCCGCCGAGCATGAGGAAATAGGCCACCTGCGGGTGCAGGAGCCAGGACAGGAAGCGGTGGCGGAAGCCGGGATCGAAATGCTCGATCGTCATCTGTTCGGCATCGAAGCGCAGAACCCCGCCCGAGTAGGGAATCCCGCGATGACCGGCCTGAGCGAGGAAATCCCCGGCATCGTCTGCCAGGACCTCCACCACCCGCTGCATGACCGCGTCCTGGGCCGTGAGGCTCACGCTCTCGCTCACGGCCCGCTCATACCAGTCCGCGTTCCGGCCCCGGGACGCGGCAGCGCCGCGAACAAGGCTGATCAGGTCGGCCTTGACCTTGGCGCTCATGGTCGCGCTCAGTTCCTCGCCGCCCTGGGCCACGGGCGAGGCCGAACCGATGGTGGCCTGCGGGGCCATGCCCGCCACCTGGGACGCGGCCACCAGGAAGACTCCGGCCGAGGCGGCCTGGGCCCCGCGCGGGCCGACCCAGACGAGCACGGGCGCGGGTGCGTTGAGCATGTCCTTGACCATGCCGCGCATGGTCTCCAGCAGGCCGCCCGGGGTGTCCAGGCGGATCAGGAGAAGATCATGGCCCTCGGCCCGGACCCGGGCCAGGGCGTCGCGCAGCAGGTCCTCCTGCACCGGCGTGATCGCGCCGCTGATCTCCACCTCCAGCACCTTCGGCGACGGCTTCGCCGCGTCACAGAAGGGGGCGGAGGGCAGGGCGAAGGGAAGGATGAGCAGCAGAAGAAAGAGGAAGAGGCGCGCCGCGCGCGGCGGTATTCCGGGAGCCATGCTCCATCCTAGTCACAAGGGGCGGAAAAACACAACAGGCGCGGAAACGCGGTCAGAAGCGCAGGGCCTTGAGCCGGTCCACGGCGATGTGCCGGTCGTGGGGCAGGAGCCGGAGCAGGTCCGCCGGGGCGGGAAGGACGTGGATCGTGATCGCGCCGTGCTGGGCCTGGGGCGCGGCGGGGTCCGCGCCGGGCTCGATGAGCGCCAGGGCGTCCGCGCCGAAGCAGCCCACGTGCTTCACGCCCAGGGCCGCGCAGCCCTCCCAGAAGAGGTCCGGCCGGGTGAGCAGGCCGCCCTCGCCCGGGCAGCACAGGGGCCAGAAGGCCGTGGTGCCCTTGGGCCAGGCCAGGTGGCCCAGGAGCGAGCGGAACAGCGCCCCGCGCTCCGGCGAGGCCTGGCCGCAGAGGTCGCGGCCCAGCTCCAGGTAGGTCCAGACCATGCGCGCCGTGCGCGGGGCCTTGCTCCAGCAGCGGTCCCAGGGCGCGGGCCAGCATACTTGCGGTTCATTGGAGACGGTTTGCGGAACAGCCTCGGCCGGGGCCTGCGCGCCGGGCTCGGCGACGGCCTTGCAACCGAGGAAATGCCTCACTCCGGCCTGGTACCAGGAGAGCAGGTGCGGGGGCAGGCTCAGAGTTGCGGAAGGAGATCCCATATGCGCCAGGCCACTTCGGTTTTGGGCAGCACGGGCCACTGCTCCAGGCGGCCCTTGCGGTCCAGGACGCAGACCGCGTTGGTGGCCGTGCCGAAGCCGCTGTCCTCGCGGTCCACGCGGTTGGCCACGATGAGGTCCAGGTTCTTGGCCTTGAGCTTCTTGGCCGCCTGGGGGCCCAGGTCCGAGGTCTCGGCCGCGAAGCCGATCAGGGTCTGGCCCTTGCGCTTGGCCGCGCCCAGGTCGCGCAGGATGTCCGGGTTGGGCAGGAAGCGCACGGTGAGCCCGTCCCCGGCCTTGTCCTTCTTGAATTTCTGGTCGCCGTAGGGCTCGGGCCGGAAGTCGGCCACGGCAGCGGTCATGCAGGCCAGGTCCATGCCCGGCCAGAGGTCCATGCAGGCCGCATGCATCTCCAGGGCCGTGTTCACGTCCACGCGGCGGATGCCCCGGGGCAGGGGCTGGCATACCGGACCGGCCACCACCGTGACCTCGGCCCCGCGCAGCCAGGCCGCCGTGGCCAGGGCCGCGCCCATGAGCCCGGAGGAGGCGTTGGTCCAGAAGCGCACCGCGTCCCACGTCTCGCGGGTGGGGCCCAGGCTGATGAGCACGCGCTTCCCGGCCATGTCCGCGGGCGAGAGGGCCCGCAGGGTCGCGGCCAGGATCTCCGCCGGGTCGGCGAGCCTGCCCTGTCCCTCGTCGCCGCAGGCCGCCAGGCCCAGGCCGGGCTCCACGCCCACCGCGCCGCGTGTCAGGAGCCTGTCCCAGTTCTCGCGGGTGGCCGGGGCGGCCCACATGGCCGGGTTCATGGCCGGGGCCAGGACCAGCGGGCCACGGAAGGCCAGGGCCTGGCAGGAGAGCATGTCGTCGGCCAGGCCGCAGGCGAGCTTGGCCAGGATGTCCGCGGTGGCCGGGGCGATGAGCAGGACCTTGGCCGCGTGGCTGGGCGCGAGGTGGCCGAAGGGGTCGGCGCTCTCGGCCCCGGCGAACATCTCGCCGTGCACGGGGTCCGCGCCCAGGGCCTGGAAGGACAGGGGCGTGATGAAGCGCTCGGCGGCCCGGGTCAGGGTCGCGGAAACGGAACATCCCGCGCGGACGAGTCCGCGCAGGATGTCCAAGGCCTTGTAGGCGGCCACGCTGCCCGTGACCCCGATGTGGACCCGGGAGCCCAGGAAACCGGAGAAGAGCAGCGGGTGTTCCACTATTGCAGGTCCTTTTCCTTCATGGAGCGCTTGCTGCCCTGGGTGGCGCCGGCCGGGGTCTTGGCGGAGGAGAAGGAATCCTGTCCGGCGGCGGGCTGCTGCATGGTGGTGCCCGGGCCGCCCTTGGCCTCCACGGCCACGATGGTCACCTTGGACTTGAAGCCGTCCACGATCTGGATCGAGGCGCTCTTGTTGAACTTCTCAAAGATGAGGATGGACTTGTCGGCCTTCAGGGAGGTCACAAGGGTCCAGCCGTCCTTGGTCATGTTGTTGACGAAGAAGTTGATCAGGTCGGCGTTCACCACGCGGCCGGTGAAGATCATCACGCCGGAGCGGAAGGAGCGGGTGTCGAAGACGTAGCTCTCGGCGGCCTGGAACTCCAGTTCGCGGGGCACGAGGATGTCGCTGAAGTCGTAATAGTAGCTGGAGTTCTCGTAGGTCTCGGTCTGCACTTCGGGCTGGGCGGCCTGTCCGCCGGAACTCGAACCGCCGGAGGCCGGTTCGCTGGAGCCGGAGCCGGAGGTGGAGAGGGTGGAGCAGGCGGCCATGGAGACCAGGGCGAGGGCCACGACGAGAAGCTTCAGGCGCTGGGACATGCGTTCCTCCTGGGTGGGAGTTGGACTCGCTGGCGAGAGTCGATGCTCGGTGCTTGAGCCGGTCTATAGCCCAGGGACCGCGAAACTTCAACGCCGATGGGCCGGGGAGGATGCGGCCGGGACGGCGCTCAGGCGGGCTTGATGCGGTCGATCTTGTCCAGCAGGTGCCGCTCCATCTCCCGGCGGTCCTTGCGCAGGCGCACCAGCTCCTGCTCCAGGGTGCGCATCTTGATCTTCAGGTCCGAGGTGTCGAAGGACAGGCCCAGGGCCAGCTCCTCGATCTCGGCGTCCTTGCGGGCCAGGACCTTGCGCCCGTCGTCCAGGGCGCGGCGCAGGTCCTCGTCGCCGCCCTGGGGCAGGGCCTTGAGCTTCTTCTGGCTCCGGGCCAGGAGCACGAAGCCCGCCTTGAGCTTGCGCACGTCCTCGCGCAGGCAGGCGATGATCTCCTTCTGGTCGGCCAGGAGCTGGAGGCTCTGCCCGAACTTCTCCATCATCTCGGCCAGGGCGGGCGAGGCCTCGCGCGCGGCCGGGGCCTGGGCCGGGGAGGCGGCGTCCACGTCGATGGTCCGCGAGAATTCGCCGCGCAGGGTCTCCTCGATCTCGCTGGTGACGCGGCCTTCCTGGTAGAGGGCCGCGATGCGCTCGAACACGGCCGGGGCCTCGGGCGCGTAGCGGGTCACGCGGCCGGTCTTGCGGTGGGGCAGGAACTCCCGGAAGAGCGAGGCGTAGCGCCGGGCCGTGGGCGCGGGAATGCGCGTCAGCCTCGCGATGTCGGCCACGGAAAGCCAGTCCATGCGCCCCTCCGGGAAAAAGGTTCGGAAGTCCTCGGGCAGAATAAGGAATCCCGGCCGGGAGCGCAAGCCCGTGATCATCTTCGTCAGATCATCATCACGGAGAAACGCCGTTCGCCGGGGCGGCGCGCTCGATGACCCGGATCTTCCGCCAGGCCCCGCGCTGGAAGCGCACCCGCATGATCACGGTCAGGGCCGCGATGTAGGCCAGGACGCAGGCCCAGGCAGGGTAGAGGCCCCAACCCAGGACCCGGACCATGAGCCAGGTGGGCAGCACGAGGATCAGGGTGGAGCAGCCCAGGATGGTGAGCATGATGAAGCGGGTGTCGCCCGCCCCGCGCAGCGCCCCGTACTGGATGATGCCCACGCAGTCGAAGAGGCAGTAGACGGCCACCAGCCGCAGGAGCACCACGCCGCTCTCGCGCACGGCCTCGAACTGCGCCGGGGTCAGGTCCTGGGGCCGGAACAGGCCCAGGAGCTCGCGGGGGAAGAAGACGAAGGCCGCGTCCAGGATCAGGGTATAGGTCATGCAGAGGTAGAGCGTGCTCGTGTTGGCGTAAGCCGCGCGGTCCGGGTCGCCCGCGCCCATGGCCTGGCCCACCAGGATGCTGGCCGCGATGGAGAAGCCGACCATGGGCAGGAAGACCAGGGCGTTCAGGGAGAAGACGATGTTCGTGGCCGCCAGGCTCTCCTCGCCCAGGCTGCCGATGAGGAAGATGAACACGGTGAAGCCCAGGACGTCCATGAGGAACTGCACTCCGCTGGGCAGGCCGAAGCGCAGGAAGCGCAGGAACAGCTTCGGATCGAAGCGCCAGGACGAGCGCACGGAGAACTCCCGCTCGTTGCCGCGGCGGAAGACGAGCAGACCCATGAGCAGGGCGCTCAGGAACCAGGCGAAGCAGGTGGCCAGGGCGGCTCCGGCGATGCCCATCTCCGGCAGGCCGAAGCGGCCGAAGATCAGGGCGTAGTCCAGGGGGATGTTCAGCACCGTGGCGGTCATGTTCACGACCATCACCGGCAGGGTCCGGCCCTGGCCGGAGAAGAAGCAGGACAGGCACATGGAGGTCAGGGCGAAGCCCGAGCCCAGGCAGAGGATGGAGAAATAGCGCGCCTCCAGGACCTGGACCTCGGCCGGGTGGCCCGCCAGGGCGAACAGGGGATCGGCGATGAAGGTCAGGGAGGCCAGGGCCAGGGACGCCGGCAGGCAGAACCAGAGGCCCTGCCAGAGGGCCGCGCCCACGCGCCGGGGCCGGCCCGCGCCCGTGTACTGGGCCACGAACACGCCCGCGTATTCCGCGACCCCCATGCAGAAGGAGAGCAGGACGAAGTTCGCCAGACCGGCGGGCAGCGCCGCCGCGATCGCAGCCAGGGAGTAATTGCCGAGAAAGACGCGGTCCGTGAACTCCATGATCGTGGTGGAGGCCATGCCCATGACCAGGGGCAGGCCCACGCGCGCCACGTCCCGGATGCCGCCGGGAGCGCTGAAGCGGGAAAACATGAAAAGAACCTCGATTGTCATGCAACGCGCGGAATGGCGCGCTGGAATCCCCGCTCTAGTGGGCAAGAAGCGGATTGTCAACCGCGACGCTGAAAAGTCACGCCAATTGCGCTTTCGCGGGAAAATGCGCTATACGTATGCGGGAAACCCGAAGCAGGAGGTCGAGATGAGCATTCCCCCGTCGCGTTCCAGGCCCTGGAGCCCCTACCTCGGAGGAGCCCTGGCCGGGCTCCTGGTGGTCCTCTCGGTGTTCGTGGCCGGGAAGTACTTCGGCGCGTCCACCACCTTCGTGCGCGGGGCGGGATTCGTGGAGTCCCTGCTCGCGCCCGAACGCGTGGCGGCCATGCCCTACTTCATCAAGGAGGCGCCCAAGCTGGACTGGCAGGCCCTGTTCGTCGTCGGCATCCTCGTGGGCGCGGCCCTGGCCTCGCAGGTCAGCGGCACGTTCCGGGTCCAGTCCGTGCCCGATTCCTTCGACCGGCGGTTCGGCGGCTCGGCCCTCCGGCGCGGCGCGGTCGCCTTCCTGGGCGGCGTCCTGGCCATGTTCGGGGCCCGGCTGGCCGACGGCTGCCCCAGCGGCCACGGCCTGTCCGGCACGCTCCAGCTCTCGGTCAGCGGCTTCATCGCCCTGGCCTGCTTCTTCATCGGCGGGATCATCACCGCCCGCATGCAGTACAAGGGGAGGTGAGCCGTGGACCTCTGGTTCGGACTGATCACCGGCGTGCTCTTCGGCGTCCTGCTCCAGCGCTGCGAGGTCATCCGCTACGACCGCCAGCTCGGGGCGCTGCGGCTGCGGGACATGACCATCGTGAAGTTCATGCTCAGCACCGTGGTGGTGGGCATGATCGGCGTCCACCTCCTGCTGGACCTGGGCCTGGTCAAGCTCTCGGTCAAGGCCGCGGTGCTCGGCGGGGTCATCCCGGGCGGGCTCATCTTCGGCCTGGGCTGGGGCCTGGCGGGCTACTGCCCGGGCACGGCCGCCGGGGCCCTGGGCGAGGGCCGCCTGGACGCGCTCTGGGCCATCCTGGGCATGCTCGTGGGCGCGGGGCTCTATGCCGAGGCCTACCCCGCGCTCAAGGCGGGCCTGCTTACCTGGGGCGACTACGGCAAGATCGCCCTGCCCCAGGTCCTGGGGCTGAACCACTGGCCGATCATCGCGGTGATCACGCTCGGCGCGCTGCTCCTGTTCCGCTGGTTCGAGAAGAAGGGGCTGTAAAGGAAAAGGGCGGCGGCCTCGCGGCCGTCCGCCCTTCACCGCGCCGGATCGCGGTCCCTTCGACTGCCCCCCGCCCGGCCAGGACGCGACCCGAACCTCCGGGGTTCGGGCCCCTCCCGGCCCTGTCCGGGCTGGAAGCGGGGTCCGGCTCTCGCCGGGCCTGCACTCTTTTCGGCGGTTCCGCTTCCAGGGTTTAGGGGCCCGGGCGCGAAAGAACGGAAAAACCCGCGCTTGACAGGGCGGGCCCCAGGCCGCAAAAAAAACATAGTCCGCTGTGCAACCCCGGAGGCGGCCATGTCCAAGGAATCCGACGATCATCCCGGCGAACTGCTCGCTCTCGCGGCCCGGCTCTGGGCCCAATCCCTGGCCGCCCGGCTGGCGGACCTGGGCCTGGCCCCGGGCCAGGTTCCGGTGCTGCGCCGCCTGCGCGGGCGCGACGGCCTGACCCAGGCCGAACTCTGCCTCCAGGTGGGCGTGGAGCAACCCACCATGGCCAACACCCTCAAGCGCATGGCCCGCGACGGCCTCATCCGCCGCGCCGCCGACCCGGGCGACCGGCGGCGGACGCTGTTGCGCCTGAGCTCCCGGGCGCGGGGACTGCTGGAGGGGCTGGATCTGGCCCTGGCGGACGTGGAGCGGACGGCCTTCCGGGACTTTTCGGACCAGGAGCGGGAAATACTGGCGCGGCTCATGTCCGCGCTGTGCGGCAACCTGCGCGCCGACCGGGCCGAGGACGTGCTCGTGCTCCTGGACGTGGTGGCCGAGGAGGGGGAGGCCGGAACCCCGGCCTCAGACGCCTGAGGACGCCCCGTCGGAGAGGATGTCGGCCAGTTCGCGGATCACGCCCTGGCCGCCCCTGGCCCGGGTCACCAGCCGCGCCAGGGCCAGCACTCGGGGATGGGCGTCCGCCGGGGCCGCGGGCCAGCCCACCAGCCGCAGCGCGGGCAGGTCGTTCACGTCGTTGCCCACGAAGAGCACCCGCCGGGGGTCCAGGCCGCGCGCGTCCAGGAGCCGCGCCAGGGCCGCGCCCTTGTCCGCGCAGTCCTGCACCGCCGGGATGCGCAGCTTGGCCGCCCGGGCCGTGACCACCGGGTTGGCTTCGGTGGAGAGGATCATCTGGGGGATGCCGAGGGCGCGGATGAGCCCCACGCCCAGGCCGTCGGCCCGGTTGCAGAACACCGCCTCGGTCCCGTCCTGGGACACGAGCACCCGGTTGTCGGTCATGACCCCGTCGAAGTCGTAGACGATGCAGTCGATGTCGGCCCTGCCGGGCCTGGCCTGGTCCATGCGCACCCCGCGCGGCGTCTCGCCGCCTATAGGTTTCCGGTGTCCCCTCTCTAGCACGGCCCGCCGGAGAGTCAAGAAAGCCCGGGGCGCGGAATGCCGCAACCCCCTGGACAGCGGTGGGAATTTGGGTCAACATCGCCCACGATCGCCCATACTTCGACGCGGGAGATGCTCATGCCCGGGCGGGAGTTCGAAAGCGTCTGCGTGCACCACATCCTGGACGGACTGCGGTTCGGGCTCTCGCACTTCTCCCGCCCCAGCCGCGCGGCCGTGATCTACTGCGCCGCCCCGGACGATCCCCCGCGCATCTACGACCCCCAGAACCTCCTGCGCGGCCACGAGCCCCGGCTCACCGAGGTCTACCTGGACGACGACGGCTGGCGCGGCCCGCGCCCCGCCGACTCCCTGGTGGGCTACCTGCGGCCCGAGGAGGACCACGGGCTGACCCTCTCCGGCCTCATCGGCTTCGGCGGCCGCTCCCGGGCCGTGAACTACCAGATGTGGTTCACCGAGCACCACCCGGACCTCTGCTCCGTGGGGCCCACCACCCGCTGGCTGGAATACGCGGTGAATCTCTTCTCCCAGAACTGCGAGCACAAGAACGTGCTCAACCTGGACTCCGCCGAGTTCCTGCTTCAGGATCTGGCGGGCCACGCGGTCCGCGACTTCCTGGTGGACGAGCGCGGCCTGGTCCTGGGCATGGACACCAGCCTGCGGGTCTATCCCATCCTGGACGCCGTGCTCGGCGTGTCCAAGACCCGCGAGGAGGGGGCCTGGGCCCGGGGCCTCATCGCCTTCGTGGAGCCCGCCTTCCTGGACCACCTGAATTTCCTGCTGCGCTTCCCCGAGCTGGAGCGGCCCGCGCTCACCAACCACAAGCACGTCCGCAAGCTGTTGCAGGCCGTGGAGAGCGACGACCGCTTCCTGGCCTCGGACGGCGCGACCATCGTGGGCGTGGCCCGGGGCGAACGGCCTCCGGCCACGGTGTCGGCCGATTTCCGCGGCGGCCACGGCTTCCTCTTCCTGGACGATGATCCCATCTGCAGCTTCTCGGACGGCGACTTCCACTCCTCCAACCGCCAGCCCCTGCTCGTGCATCTGGAGGAGGCCCTGCTGGAGGTGGAGATGGGCCCCACCGACCGCCACGACCTGTTCCAGGCCGTGACGCGGATCGTCAACGCGGCCCGCGACCAGCGCCACGGCTGCTCGGTGGTGGTGGACCTGGGGCTGGAGCCCCTGGAGCTGGCCGGGCAGAAGATGGAGGCCCCGCTGGACCTGCGCGCCGAGGGGGCCCTGGACGTGGCCGTGGGCCTCTCCCGCGTGGACGGGGCCCTGCACGTGGGCCGGGACCTGCGCCTGCACGGCTTCGCCTGCCTCATGGACGGCCTGGCCGCGCCCGGCGAGAACCGCGCCCGGGGCGCGCGCTTCAACTCCGCCATCCGCTTCTCGGCCCGGCACCAGGGCGTCATCGTGGTGGTGGTCTCGGCCGACCGGCCGGTGAACGTCATCCAGGGCGGCGTGGAACTCACGGCCCAGTGCGAATGGGTGGCCATGCCCGGCATGCCCCGGCCGCCCACCCTGCGCCAGTGGGTCGGACAGGCCATCCTCTGATTCCCTAGATCGTCCTGGGCGGTTCGACGGCCCCGGCCGGACAGGCCAGGAGGCAGCTGCCGCACTCGTCGCAGCGCGAGCCGTCGATGCGGTAGGGCTCGCCCGGAATCACGGCCTTGAAGGTGCAGACCTCGGCGCAGGCCCCGCAGCCCGTGCAGGCCTCCGTGATCCGGCAGCCGGGCTCCTCGTGCGTCTCGCCGCCGAAGGAGAAGCGGGTCCGCAGCAGCTTGTGGTCCCGGCGCTCCATCTCGAAGTCGTAGTCGAAGATCTCGCCCCTGCCCCGGTGCAGGCGGAACAGGCGGATGTCGGGATAGCGGGCGCGGTCCTCCAGGACATAGCGGAAGGTCGCGTCGCCCGCGGCGGCCCCGGCCTCGATCTCGGCCAGGGGAACCTCCCCGGCCTGGCCCGTGATCCGCAGCGTGTAGCCGGGCTCGAACGCGGGCTGGCCCGCGCGGTTCGTTCCGCTGGGGCGGCCGGAGGGGAAGATGCCGCAAAGGGCGACGTTCCCGTTCGCCTTCAACTGCCGGTAGAACGGCTTGACGCTCATGGTCAGGAAATAGAGCCCCGCGTCGTCGCAGCCGCAGACGTGGGCGATCCGGCTGTGCGGGGTTCCGCCGTCCAGGGTGGTGAAGCTCAGGCAGCCGATCTCGCGGATGCGCGCGTAAACGTCCTTCAGGGTCATGGCGATGCCTCCAGGCTTCGGGATAGCCAGGGTCCGGCCGGAGCGCAAGCGGGCCGGGCCCGGCGTCAGACCAGCCCGGCCCCCAGGGCCAGGGAGAGGAGCAGGAGCAGCCCGGCCACCAGGACCTGGACCGCGCGCAGCGTGACCTTGCGCAACAGGCGGCGGCCCAGGAACGCGCCCGCGAAGGCCGCCAGGCAGGCCAGGGCCAGGAGGCCCGCGTTGGCCCCCAGGCCGTCGGCGGCGAAGTGCGCGGCGTAGAGCGAGAGCCGCGAGACGTCCACGAGGCAGGCCGTGACCACGCCCGTGGCCACGAAGGCCTCCTTGGAGAGCCCGGCGCGCAGGAGAAAGGCCGAGCGCAGCGCGCCCTGGTGGCCGGAAAGCCCGCCGAGAAACCCGGACAGGGCCCCGCCCAGGGGCTGCCAGCGGGGATGGAAGGCCAGGGAGCCGAAGCGCGGGGCGATCTCCAGCAGGGCGAACGAGGCCATGAGCGCGGCCACGCAGAGCTTCACCGGCGTGACCTGGAGCCTGCGTCCGCCCAGGCCGTACTCCAGCAGCGGGCGCAGTTCCTGGAGATGCACCAGGAGAGCGGCCCCGAGCAGGGCGCAGAGCACGGCGGGCAGGCCGAAACGCAACACCGTGGCCCGGTCCGCGGCCCGGCCCAGCAGCGCCAGCTTGAAGAGGTTGTTCAGGAAGTGGACCACGGCGGTGAGGGCCACGGCCGCGTCCACGGGAAAGAACAGGGCGAAGGCGGGCAGCAGGAGCGTTCCCAGGCCGAAGCCGGAGAAGAGCGTCAGGCCCGAGGCCAGCAGGGCCGCCAGGGGAACGAGCAGGTATTCCATTCCGGGCATCTTGCCCATCGCCCGGCCCGGGTCAAGCGGCCGGGCTCCATCGTCACCAGATTTCCACGGGTCCGGGGCGGGGCCCCGGCTCACTTCGGACTGACGACCCAGGCGTGGAAGGCCGCGCCCGGCTTGTGGGCCACGCCGACGCCGCCCTTGTTCAGGTAGAGGCACATGGCCCAGGACGGGTCCAGGGCGCTGTTGGTGGCCGACCAGTACGTGTCGCGCGCGTTGACGAAGGGATGATCGGCGGGCAGGGCCGGGGTGTGGCGGGTGGCGTCCACCAGGGATTCCAGCTCCAGGATCGTGGGCAGCCGCCAGTTCACCCGCCCGGCCAGGACGCGCTCGTTGGCCGCGTGGGGCAGGGCCAGGGCCAGGGGCCAGGGCAGGGCGCCGCGCGGGTCCGCGTCGCGGGCCCAGACCAGGTTCGTGAGCCGGTCGAGCACGGCCTCGTCGCCGGGCAGGACCTCGAAGCGCGGTTCGGGCCAGGGAACGCCCGCGCCCGGGCCCGGGCCGGGGTTCGCCAGCGTCGCGCTCCGGCCGCGCACGGGCCAGGCCAGATGGTACTCGTCGGCCCGGCCGAAGAACATCCGGCCGCCGAGGAACTGCACGTACCAGAAGTAGCCGGGCTGGATCGCGGCCTCGTCGGCGCTCCAGTACCAGTTGGAGACCGCGTTGCGGAAGGGATGGCCCCCGGGCAGACAGGGCGTGGCCGCGCCGAAGCTCACCAGGCTGAGCAGCTCCCGGCGGTTGGGCAGCCGCCAGTCGTCGAAGCCGTGGCGGGCCTCCGCGCGCCACTCCGCGACGAGGTTCCCGGCCTCGGCCCGGCTGAGCGGAAACCCGGCGGGGTCGGCGTCGGCGGACCAGTGCAGGTCCGTGAGCCGGTCCAGGGCCACGGCTCCGTCGGCCGAGAGCTCGAAGCGCTGCGTGGGCCAGGGGCGGCCGGGACGGAACTCCCCGTCCTGCCCCGATCCCCGGCAGGGCAGGGGGCGGCCGTGGCGGTCGTGGCAGAGGGTCTGGCCGGAGTTGTGGATGATTGTGGTCATTTGCTGAAGGTAGCACCGGCGGGGGGCGCGGGCAAGGCGTCTGGACACGGCCCGGCGGCTGGGGCAGAATCCCGGACCGGGGCCGCCCGGCCCGAGGAGGTTCCATGCGTCCGGCCTCAGTCTGCCTCTGCCTGCTGCTTCTGCTCTGCGCGGCGGTTCCGGCCCGCGCGGCCCAGCCCAACCCGGCCCAATCGGCGCGGCCCGGCGCGGTCCAGTCCGCCTTCGTGGTCATCCTGGACGCCACGGCCGGATACGCGCGGCTGGAGGCCGCCAAGCCCGTGCTCAACGCCGTGGTCCGGGATCTGCCGGAAAACGCCCAGGCCGCGCTCTACCTCTATCCCCAGCCGAGCCAGGTGGCCTGCCTGCCGGTGCGCGAGCTGGTGCCCCTGGGCCCGCTGAACAAGCTCGATTTCATGCGCGCGGTGTCCTCCCTGGCCACGCCGGACGGCAAGCCCGCGCCGGTCCTGGACCTGGAGGCCGCCACCAAGCGCATCCTCTCCGTGCGCTCGCCCGTGACCGCCGTGTTCCTGAGCACGGGCCTGGACACCTGCGGCGAGGACCCCGGCCCGGTGGTCTCCCTGCTCAAGGCCCTGGGCCTGCCCTTCACCCTGCGCATCGTGGGCTATCAGGTCACGTCCGGCCAGGCCGCCGTGCTGGACAACATGGCCGGGCTCTCCGGCGGCACCTACGAGAGCGCGTCCAACGGCGCGGACCTGGCCCGGGCCCTGCGCCGCGCCTTCCGGGTGGAGAACCTGCTCGTGCGGGCCACCCGCCTGGGCGCGCCCCTGGACGCCGTGATCGAGGTCCGGCCCGCCCAGGCCGCGCCCGGGACCGCGCCCCTGGCCACAGGGCGCACCGGCCCCTCGGGGCTCGGCGGGCTCTTCCTGCCCGTGGGCCGCTACGAGGTCACGGTCATGGACCCCTCGGCCCCGGGCCGCATCCGGGCGGTGTTTCAGGACGTGGCCGTGACCGTGGAGCGCATCGCGGTGCGCGAGGCCGCCTTCGGCGGAGCGGAAATCCGCGTGGCCGCGACCAAGAACGGCAAGCCCCTGGACGCCCTGGTGGAGATCGCGGCCGAGGGCGGCTCCGGGGTCCGCATCCAGGGACAGAGCGGTTCCCCGCCCGCGCCGTTCCTCGTTCCGCCCGGCATTTACTCCATCCGCGCCACTGATCCCCAGAATCCCCGCAGACCCCCTTCCGTGCTCCCCAGCGTGGCCGTGCGCTCCGGCGTCACGACCACGGTGCCCGTGTCCTTCGACGAGGGCTGGATCAGCGTGCGCGCGCTGGTGGACGGCCTGCCCGGCAACGTCCTGGTGGAGGTCTACTCCCCGGGCGAAAAGGAGCCCCTGGCCACGGGCATGAGCGGGGCCGAGAATCCCGTGGCCTTTCCGGTCCTGCCCGGGGTCTACGACGTGAAGATCATCGACCTGCCGACCAAAAAGAGCGCGACCAGGCGCAACGTCTCGGTCATGCCCGGCCAGACCACCGTTCTTTCCGATTTCATCGCCCCCTCCCGGGGGAAATAGAAACGCGGAAGAGACTCCCGTCTTCCAGCTTTCCGAACCGGGCGAAAGGCCCGGAAAAGGGCATGCCTGTCGGCTGGTGAAAAGGCCGAGGGAGAAGAGGCGGCAGCCGCCTTTCTGAAGAGAGGCGGAGCCTCGCCGCTAGGGCTCGGCGTCCGGAGAGTCGGCCGGATCGGTTTCCGGCTCGTCCTGGGCGGAGGGGGCGTCGCCCTCCTGCCGCGAATCCTTGCGCTCCTGCTTCTGGCGCTGCTTCTCGGCCTTCTTCTTGGCCTTGGCCAGTTCCTTCTGCCGCTTTTCGTAGGAATAGTTGGGTTTCTTCGCCAATGTGACCTCCTTGCTGGTTCTTCCTCGGTGCCTTGTGACTCGTGAAAACTCTCTTCCGCCTTTCTATAAACCCCCGAAGGGGGCCGAAGGGGGGGGCTAGTCGGTGGCCTCCTCGGCCGGGTCGCGTTGCCGCCGGACGATCTCGCGCACCTGGTAGGGCTTGGCCCCGGTCTGGGCGGCCAGGACGTTGGAGAGCACCTCCAGGATGAAGCCCGTGGACATGAAGCCCAGGGAGGCGAGGTAGAAGAGCACCGCGCCGAGGAACGGCGGCCGGGTGCCCATGTGTTCGCCATGGAATATCTTGCCGTAGAGCAGCCAGATCATGATGGCGCTGGCGGCCAGGAACAGGAACAGGGCGATGCGGCCGAAAAGATAGACGGGCCGCTGCTTGAAGGAGTTCTGGAACCAGAGCAGGATGATGTCGAAGAACACGTCCACGGAGCGGCCGAGGCCGTAGTGGCTCTTGCCCGCGAAGCGCGGCGGCGCGCTGGTGGGCGTCTCGGCCACCGAGCCGCCCAGGCCGTGGACCAGGGCGGGCAGGAGGCGGTGCTGGCCCTCGCGCAGGTGGAGGGTGCGGGCCAGGTCGCCGCGCAGGATGGACAGACCGCCCATGTCCTTCACGTCGCACTTGCTCGTGGCGCGCAGAAGATAGTTCGCTATCCGGCTCGGGATGCGGCGCAGGACGAGGGATTCCGAGCGGTTGGTCCGCACGCCCTTGACCATGTCCCAGCCCTCGCGGATCTTGGTCACCAGGGCCGGAAGCTCCTCGGGCGGGTGCTGGAGGTCGCCGTCCATGATGACCACGTACTTGCCCCGGGTGTGCTGCATGCCCGCGTAGATGGCGGTGCACTGGCCCCGGTTGCGGGCCAGGAACACGCCCGTGAGCCGGGGGTCGGCGTCGGCCAGCTCGCGGATGATCGCGCCGGTGGAGTCCGTGGAGCCGTCGTTGACGATGACGATCTCGTACTCGATGCCGAATTCGGAGAGCACGGACGTGACCCGGCGGTGGAACTCGCGGATGCAGAGTTCCTCGTTGTGCATGGGCGTGACCACGGAAAGTTCGATGGCGCGTTCGGACATGGCGATCCCTTACGGCATCTGGCCGTAGTGCACAAGTTTGGCCCCCATCTCGCCCAGGACGCGGAGCCACTCGGGGTCGGCGAGGGCCGCGTACTCGGCCTCCCATTGGGCGGCCACGCGCAATTTGCCGTACTCGGCCGGGATGTCCGGGTCGCCGGGCAGGGGCTTGCCGGGGTGGCAGACGATCTCCACCACCCGGGCCTTGGGGTTGCGCGCGGCGTAGGCTCGGAAGCGTTCGGGCAGGAGAAAGCGGCCCTGGTCCGCGATGCCGAAGGCCAGGTCGGGCCAACGCACCCGCGCCGGGCGCTTCTGGAACAGGGCGCAGACGCCCAGGAACTTGGCCCGCAGCCCGCCCGCGTCCACCCGGGCCAGCTTCTGGCACTCCACGGGCCGCCGCAGCCAGCCCACGCCGGATTTCCCGGCCACCCGGGCGGCCACGGCCATGAGCGTGGGCCAGGCGTGGATGTGTTTTTCGGAGTCGAAGTGCGTGGGAGTGACGCCCAGGTCCCGGGCCCGCTCCACCTGGGCGGTCCACTCGCGCTCCACCTGGCCGTGGTCGATGCGGCCGCCGAGGTAGCGCTTGAACAGGGCCGTGTAGTCGCCCAGGAAGAGCCCGTCCGGGCCCACCAGGGAGTCCACCTGGTCCGGCGGCAGGGTCGGCCGCCCGCGCAGGATGTTCAGGTGCACGCCCAGGCCCACGCCGGTGGTCCTGGCCGCCTGTTCGGCGTCCGGTCCGTTGACCAGCAGGGTGGAGGAGGTGACGATGCCGATCCGGCCGAGGTCCTCCACGGCCCGCCGCACCGCCGGGTGCAGCCCCAGGTCGTCCACGTTCACGATCACTCGCATGGCGGGCACTGTAGACCCTGCGCGCCGCGGCGTAAAGCGGGAGCCGCCGGGACTCAGCGCGCCGGTCCGCCGCGCAGCAGCAGGGGCGGGTCGGGCCGGAGGTCGGCGGCCAAGGCCGCGTCCGCGTCCAGGACGAGTTCGAGCAGGTGCTCCGGCGACAGGCGGTAGGTCATCAGGCCCGCCTCGGCCAGGGCCCGGGACGGCTGGGACAGGCGTCCGGCCCGGGGCAGACCGGCCTCGGCCCGGATCAGGCCGCGCACGGACCCGCCTTCCGGGGGAGCCACGCGGCCCGGGCCGTGCAGGAAGGGCAGAAAGACGATTTCCGGCTCCTCCAGCGGCGCGCCGTCCGCGAACTCCATGGCCAGGCCCGGCGGCAGGTAGGCCGGGCGATAGGCCCGGGTGGGGAAGGGGGCCGGTCCGTCCGGTGCTCCCCGGGAGCGGTACACGAAGCCGAAGGGGCTCGCCCCGCTCCGGCGTCGCGACCAGCGCTCCCAGAGCCGGGTCTCCCGGGCGGTTCCGGCCTGGGCTTCCGCCGGGTCCGTGACCCAGAGCAGTTCGAGATAGGCGTTGCCGAAGGGAAAGCGGCGGTTGGCCGTGCCCTGTCCGGGGTGGGTGTTGGACGGCCCCTCGACCAGGCCGAGCCGGATCAGGGCCTCGGCCTCGGGCGCGCCGGGGTCGCAGCAGACGAAGACGTGGTCCAGTTCAAGGGGCATGGCGGGACCGCGCGGGGCGGCCGCGCGGCGAGTCCGTTTACGGCTGGATGCCCCGGCGGGCCATCTCCGCGCGCACGTCGAGCTGGCGGTGGCGCAGCGGGGTGGAGTCGCAGTTGTTGCTGGCGTCGCGGGTCACGCCCACGCCGATGCCCGTGCCGCCGCCGGATCCCCAGCCGCTGCCCACGCCCATGCGCAGGGGCGTCTCGGACCGGACGCGGTACTCGCAGGCCTCGATGGCCTGGTCCAGGTCGTAGTAGTAGCGGACGATCCCGGTGTCGGTCATGCGGGTGTAGTCCTCATCCATGAGCTGTTCACGGGCGGTCTTGCCGCAGGCGGCCAGGGCCAGGGCCGAGCAGAGACAGAGGCAGAACAGGAACGGCTTCATGGGCTCTCCTTGTGGGCGGTTGCCGATGGGGGAACATAGCACGCGGCCGGGACAAAAAAAAGCGGCTCGCGCGGCGTTTTCCGGCCGGGCGCGGCGGCGGGGCGGCCATGCGCCGCGCGTGGGCCGGTGGCACGAAACGCGGCAAAACAGGGTGTTTCCCTGGACGCGGACGGCATCCTTGAATCAACGAATCCAATGTATTGCCTTGATGGTCACCGGAAAACGACCCGGGCCGGGGCTTTCCCGCGAGCGGCGCGGAAGTGCCGCAGCGTGTCATGGGTCGCCGCCGCATCCACACGGAATGACACGAGGAAAAAAAAGGTGCGGGCTATACAGGACGCGGAATGGGACTTATGGAAAAAGAAAGGACGACCAGGAAGAAACACACCCCCATCAAGGAGGAACGGCCATGAAGGGCGACCACGAGCACAAGCACGAACACGAGCACGAGCATACCCACAGCCACGAGCATCCGCACGAGCACCCGGGCGCGGGCGTGCATTCGCATCCCCACGAGCACACCCACAGCCACGGGCACCTGCACGAGCACAAGCATCCGCACGAGCACGCCGGAGAGGGCCACGACCACACCCACGACGGCGCGCACGGCGCGCACGACCACGAGCACCCGGGCCACGACAAGGAAGCCCACGACCACAAGCACTGAGTTTCAACGCGAGGGGAGGCCCCGGAGGCGGCGGGAAGACCGGCCGCCTCCGGCGGTCCAGGGAGACGCCGAGCGCGTCCCGAGGGGATCGGGGGCGGGTTCCGAACCAGTTCGGAACCCGCCCCCGTATTGTGTCCGGCGGGCCGTCAGCCCAGGATGGCCTTGAGGTCCTCGTCCGGGGTGGAGATGGGCTTGATGTCGTAGTGCTCCACCAGGAAGGCGAGCACGTTGGGCGTCAGGAACGCGGGCAGGCTGGGGCCCAGGCGGATGTTCTTGATGCCCAGGGCCAGCAGGGTGAGCAGGATGGCCACGGCCTTCTGCTCGTACCAGGACAGGACCAGGGACAGGGGCAGGTCGTTGACCCCGCACTGGAAGGCCCCGGCCAGGGCCGTGGCGATCTGGATGGCCGAGTAGGCGTCGTTGCACTGGCCCACGTCCAGCAGGCGCGGGATGCCGCCGATGTCCCCGAGCTTCTTGTCGAAGAAGCGGAACTTGCCGCAGGCCAGCGTGAGCACCACGCAATCGGCCGGAACCTTCTCCACGAACTCGGTGTAGTAGTTGCGGCCCGGCTTGGCCCCGTCGCAGCCCGCCACCAGGAAGAAGTGGCGGATATTGCCCGCCTTGACCGCGTCGATCACGGCCCCGGCCACGCCCATGACCGCGTTGCGGGCGAAGCCGACCATGACCGAGCCCTTGTCCTCGTCCTCGGGGAAGCCCGGCAGCTCCAGGGCGCGGGCGATCACCGGCCCGAAGTCCCCGTTCTTCACGTGCTCGGCCCCGGGCCAGCCCACCAGGCCGGTGGTGAAGATGTTCGGCAGGTAGCTCGTGGGCTTCTGGATGCAGTTGGTGGTCATCAGGATCGCGCCCGGGAAGGCCGCGAACTCCTTCTGCTGGTTCTGCCATGCCGTGCCGTAATGGCCAAAGAAGTGCTTGTACTTCTTGAGCCCCGGATAGCCGTGGCAGGGCAGCATCTCGCCGTGGGTGTAGACGAAGACGCCCGTGCCCTCGGTCTGCTTAAGGATGTCCTCCAGGTCGCGCAGGTCGTGGCCCGAGACGAGGATGGCCTTGCCCTTGCGGCGGCCCAGGGGCGCCTCCGTGGGCACGGGATGGCCGTAGGTCCCGGTGTTGGCCGCGTCCAGCAGCTCCATGGCCTTGAGGTTGAGCTTGCCGCACTCCAGGGCCAGCCCGACCCAGTCGTCCAGGCCCAGGTCCGTGCGCGGGGTGGCGGCCAGGAGCTTGTGCACCCCGGCGTAGGCCTCGGCGTCCTCCCGGCCCAGGATGCGGGCGTGGTCCAGGTAGGCCGCCACGCCCTTCAGGCCGTAGATCACGGTCTGCTTCAGGGACTGGATGTCCGGGTCGGGATCGGCGTCCTCGCGGATGCCGTGCTCCTCGCCCTGGCGCACGAGGCCGGGCAGGTCCCCGGCCGGGGCGAAGTCCGCCGTCGGGCCCAGGGCGGGCTTCAGGCCCTTGGCCGCCAGGGCGGCCTTGAGCCGCTCGCGCAGTTCCACGGCGCGGGCGATGAGGCCCGGGAAGCGGGCGGGGTCGAAGTTCACGTTGGTCAGCGTGGAGAAGGTGGCCTGGACGGCGAAGACGTCCGCCTCGCGGTCCACGATCCCGGCCTCGCGCGCGGCCGCGGCCGCCGCCGACAGGCCTTTCAGGGCGTGGATCAGGAGATCCTGCAGGGCGGCGGTGTCCGGGGTCTTGCCGCAGACGCCCAGCTTGTCGCAGCCGGTTCCCTTGGCGGTCTGTTCGCACTGGTAGCAAAACATATGGTCCTCCTTGGGTTGTTTTCCCATTCTGGACCAGCTGATACCCCGGCGCGCGGACGGACGCCTTGACTTGGATCAAAACCGGCTTGCGGCGTGCAATATGATCGAGCGGGCGATTCGCCTTCCGAATATCCTTGATGGAATGGGAAATAGGTTATACGTATCGCGGTAGCCGCCGGGAGGAATCGCCGGTCCGGCGCGGCCCGGCGGCCGGCGGCGTCCACCCTTCCACGCCAGGAGGTATCCCCATGACGCGTCCGAACATCCCCGATCCCGTGGCCGAACAGGCCCTGCGCCGGCAGATGCCCAACGTCGAGGCCATGCTCGGCCAGGAGCCCGAGGCCCTCGCCCGCTACGCCAAGGAGGAGCTGGCGCGCAAGGAGCGGCTGGAGCAGCTGCTCGCGTCCGGGGCGGGGCTTCCCGAGGCCAACGCCGTGCTCCGCGACGAGCACTACTTCTGCACCGTGGATGTGGCTTTCATCGTCTGCTATGGAACCGTGACCGCCTCGGTGAACTTCGGCGACGGCTACACCTGGGACTTCAAGTCCAGCTTCTGGGGCGGCGGGGCCTGCGGCGGCAAGGGCGCGGGCTGGAGCCCCTGGGGCTCGGGCTTCATCGCCCCCAACGAGGGCGAGACCATGTGGTTCCAGATCCAGTCCGTGCAGGCCACGGCCGGTGAGATCCAGATGTTCTTCTGGCGCGCCAACCAGCCCATTCTGGGCGGCATCCTCGTGGCGGCCGCGGGCGTGGGCGCGTTCGGCGGCGGCGGCAGCGGCGCCTGGCATCGCGGGACCAAATGGCGCTGACCAGCCCGCGCATTCGGTTTCCCTGTTTCACGGCAAGGCGGAGAGACGAAAGCCTCTCCGCCTTTTTCATTTGTCCGGCTGGTCCGCGCGCGGCGGGGAGAAGAATCCGGCGAAGCGGACCAACAGGGCCGCCAGGCCCATGAGCACCGCGAACCCGGCCAGCAGGATTCCGGCTGGGACCAGGGCGAAGGGCTCGTGCAGGAAGCCCTGCCCGTCCACGAAGGAGCCGATGAGCCGGAAGGCGGCCAGGCAGCACAGGCTGAGCACGGCCGAGGCCCCGGCCGCCCAGAGGAGCCCCCGGGCCGCGGCGCGGCCCGGGGGCTCCCCGGGCGCCGTCTCCTTTCGGCTCCCGTCGGGATGGAAGGTCCGCAGGAGGTGGCGCTCGTCCTGGAGGATCATGAGGGCCAGGCCCGCCAGCAGAAGCAGCGTCTGCGGGCCGGTTCCCGGGCCGAGCACGAGCTCCAGGTTCACGCCGGTTCCGGCGAAGAGCAGGCCGTAGAGGGTCAGGTTGTCGGCCGCGAAGCGCTGGGCCTCGTCCCAGGTGTCCTGGTTCCGCATGGAGCGGGGCGTCCGGTAGCCGTAGACGTGGTTGATGGAACTCGGCGGAAAGACGCGGAAGATCACGCCGAGCATGAAGAAGAGGATGCCGAGCCAGATGAGCATGCTGGTTCTCCTCAGATGCGGAGGACGTCGAGGATTTCCACCCGGGCCGCCTGCCAGGCCGGATAGGACCCGGCCAGGAGCCCGATGACCGTGGAGGCGGCCAGGGTTCCGGCCAGGAGCAGCGGGTCGAGGACAAAGGGCATGCCGCCGAACACGCTCACGGCCGTGGTCAGGAGCAGCCCGGCCAGCACGCCGAGGACCCCGCCGGTCCCGGCCATGAGCCCGGACTCCAGCAGGAACTGGCCCAGGATCTGGGAGCGCCTGCCGCCCACGGCGCGGCGGATGCCGATCTCCATGCGCCGGGCCCGGACCATGAGGATCATGATCGAGAGGATGCCCATGCCGCCCACGCCGAAGCAGACCGTGGAGGCGATGAGCCCCAGGGTGTGCACCAGCTCCAGGGCCTGGAACTGGAGCTCCTGGGACTGGCGGGCCGTGAGCAGGGTGAAGTCGTCGGCCTGCCCGGGCCGCAGGCCGTGGCGCTCGCGCAGGATGGCCCGGGCCGCGTCCATGACCGCGTCCAGGGCCGGGCCCTGGTTCGAGCCCGGGGCCAGGCGCAGGAACGCCCCGCTGATCCAGTCCTGGTTCGCCGCGCGGCGCATGTAGGTGGACAGGGGCATGAAGACCTGCTCGTCCTGGTTGTCCCCGGCCAGGTCGCGGCCCTTCTTCTCCATGACGCCCACCACGCGGAAGTCCGCGCGGTAGAGATAGACCGTGCCGCCCAGGGCGGCCTCGGCCCGGCCGAAGAGGCGTTCCGCGATGTCCCGGCCCAGCACGAGCACCTTGTCCCGGTCGGCTGTCTCCTCGGCGCTGAAGAACCGCCCCAGTTCCGGGTGGAAGTCGCGGATTTCCGTGTATTCCGGCCAGGTGGCGATGAGCGTGGCCTTGGTGGCGGCCTCGGCCGAGCGCAGGGGCATGCTCGCCGAGGCGTAGGGAGCCATGCTCAAGGCCGAGGGCACGCCCCGGGCCAGGGCCTGGGCGTCGGAGACGGTGAAGTTGCGCTGGGCCGCGCCCATGCGCAGGCTGCCGCCGCGCGAGAAGCGCACCTGTCCGGCGATGGCCGCGAACAGGCTGGGGCCCATCTTCTCGGCCTCCAGCTCGGCCTTGCGCTCCAGGGCCTGGGACACGTGCTGCACCCCGGTGAAGGCCAGCGCGCCCAGGAACACGCCGAGCATGGCCAGGACCGCGCGCAGCTTGTGTACGGCCAATGATTTCACGGCGATGCGCAGGTTCAGGAACATGGTCTAGCCGTAGTCCGCCCGGTTCAGGCGCTTGTTGCCGTCGAACACGAGGTGCCAGAGCCGCTCCAGGGCATGGCCCGTGTTCAGATCGTCATACGGATCGTTTTCAATCAAGGAAAGTAGGCTCTTATAGAATCCCAGCGGCCGGGCCAGGATGCGCTGCCGGGCCGCCAGGAAGTTGGCCGTGGCCGCGCTGGCCAGGTATTGCCGGGGCGCGGTTCCGGCGAAAATCTTCTCGAAGGTCTCGCCCACCGGGATGTCCTTGCCCCAGCCCCGCCATTTTCCCTTCCAGGCCGGGTCGAACATGCTGTGCGGCCGCCCCAGCCGGTCGCAGCGCAGGCGGCACCAGCACAGCCCGCCGAAGCTCGCGCCCCGGTCCAGGAGGTCGTCCACCTTGGTCAGGAGCGTGTCCACGTCCCCCGCGCCCTCCGGGGTCAGATGCGGGAAGGGGTCGCCCTGCAGAAACAGGGTGTAGGCCGGAAATTCGGGATAATGGCGCAGGATGTGCGTGACGTAGGTGTGGGCCTCGCGGCCGATGTTCGGCAGGGGCACGCCCCCGGGCCAGCCCCCGCCCTTGTCGTAGACCACGGCTGGAAAGCCCAGCCGCTCCGTCCAGGAGGCGTCCTCCCGGTAGCGGGCCACCACGGCCAGCATCTCAGGCCGCATCGCCCTCGACCTCGTCGATGAGAAAGGCCCGCACGAAGGTGGGCCGCTCGTCCGTGGAGCGCGTGCCCGAGCCGTAGCCCACGGCCCGCACCACGCCCTCGGGCAGCGGTCCGTAGGTCTTGGCCATCCGCTTCACCAGCGACAGCCCCGTGGGCGTGGCCGTCTCCATGCCCATGTCCGTGGAAAAGGCCCGCATGCCCTTGGCCAGCTCGGCGCAGGCAGGGGCGGGCACGGGCAGCCTGCCGTGGGCGATCTCCACGAAGCCGGAGCCCAGGTTCACGGCCGAGGCCGCCACCCGCTTCACTCCCAGCTTCTCCACCAGCAGCAGCGTCCCGGTGACGTCCACCACCGTGTCCACGGCCCCGATCTCATGGAAATGCACCTTCTCCAGCGGCAGGCCGTGGACCCGGGCCTCGGCCTCGCCCAGCAGGCGCAGCACGGCCAGGGACTCCTTGCGCACCCACTCGGAGTACGGCGCGTCCTCCACGATCCGGGTCAGGTCGTCCAGGTGGCGCAAGGGCTGGCTGGCGGTCTGGAGCACCCGCGCCCGGCGGGTCACGATGCCCGCCACCCGGGCCTCCGCGAACTCCAGCCGGAACCCGGGCAGCGGCAGCCGGGCCATCTGCTCCTCCAGATAGGAGCAGAGCCTCCCCGCGTCGGACAACGAGGCCAGGAGCATGTCGCCGCTGACCCCCGTGGTGCAGTCGAGATACAACGTGGGCATGAGTCCTGGGGGGGGGGGGGGGGGGGGGGGGGGGGGGGGGGGGGGGGGGGGGGGGGGGGGGGGGGGGGGGGGGGGGGGGGGGGGGGGGGGGGGGGGGGGGGGGGGGGGGGGGGGGGGGGGGGGGGGGGGGG